>NZ_JAFHKK010000021.1 GCF_016937535.1 Sulfurospirillum tamanense
ATCATCGAAAACTTTATGCGCTCCACTATCGAACTCAACGACCTTACCCATGTGGATGAGACCAACGCTAAATCTATTTTCAACCTCTTGCGTTCGTTGGAACTTGTTTACATGGTAGATACGCAGTTTCGCCAAGTGACCTCGTACTTTTACAAAGAAAAGCGCGATGACATCACCCTTGGCCTCTCCAAAGGCCACCTGTTTTCCAAAATCAAACTCAACCCCGATAGCATTTTTATCAGCAACCCGTACATCAGTTCCCACACGGGCAACATGTGCATCACCGCCGCGCGCCCCGTGGAGGGCGGGTACCTCATCTTGGATTTCAAACTCCTTGACATTCTCAAAAGCCTTTCACTGATTGAGCTCAACCAACCTTTTAATCATGTCTCTAAACTTATTTACGGGCTTATTGGGTTTGCTTTGTTACTCATGGCGCTTGTGTTACTTGCTTTTGGAGCAAAAGTAAGCATCAGTTCTTTCATCTCAGGCAGTTTACTCCACGACATCGGCTCCATTTTTACCCCCATCATTGCCATCACCCTCGCTTTGGCCATTTTTGATTTGGCGCGCACCATTTTAGAACGGGAAGTGTTTTACAAAAATTACAGCGAGTCTGAAGAAGTAGAAGACAAAGTGCTAAGCAAGTTTCTCACCTCCATCATCATCGCCCTTTCCATCGAAGCACTCATGGTGGTCTTCAAAATCACCTTGAGTGATTTTTCCAACATGCTCTACGCGCTCTACCTTATCGGTGGGATTTCCTTGCTCATTCTCTCCTTGGGTGCGTACAAATGGGTGAGTTTGAAGCGTAACGGAACCTAGTCGCACACACAGCGATTTTTACCCGTTTCTTTAGCAAGGTACATAGCGTGATCTGCACGGCGCAATAACTCTTGCGCGGTTTGCGCTCCCAAGGGGTAAAGCGCCACCCCAATGCTCACTGAAAGCTCCAAGGCCAAATCCTTTACATGTAAAGGTTGTTTTGCTGCTTCTAATAACCGTTGCGCGGTTTGCTTGTACTCTTTTGGGGTTTTTAGTGCTTCTAGAATCGCCACAAACTCATCGCCCCCCAAGCGGGCAAGAGTATCGCCTTGGCGCAGTTGGGCCTGCAACCGCTTAGAGATAATTTTCAAAATCTCATCGCCCACCGCGTGTCCGTAAATGTCATTGATTGCCTTAAAGCCGTCAAGGTCAATGTACATAACGCCCATGAGGGCTTGCTCCTCTTGTGCTTTGGCGATGGCAGTTGTGAGCTTTTCCATTAAAAAAGCACGGTTTGGCAAATCCGTAAGATAATCATAATACGCAGCTTTTTCCAGTGCTTGTTCGTGAGCTTTAATGTGGGAAATGTCTGCATAAAGTGCCACATAATGCTGCACAACCCCTTTGGTGTCTCGCACCGCACTCAACGTCAACAAACGAGGATAAACAGTACCGTTTTTGTGTTGACTCCAAACTTCGCCGCACCAGTACCCTTGTGCTTTTAGCACTTCTTTTATCTTTGCAAAAAATTCTAAAGAGTGCGCACAAGAATAAAACACCTCTGGCGTTGTACCAATAATCTCCTCAAGGCTAAAGCCTGAAATTTTAACAAAAGCCGCATTAGCGTCGATAATCACCCCTTTAGCATCGGTAATGAGAATCCCCTCACGCGCGTGGGTAAAGACGCTTGCAGCGAGCTGTTGGCGCATAATGGCTTCTTTGCGCTCAGTAATATCGATGTCGATGCAAAAAAACTCTGGGTTTTGCTGAGGGATTTTCACCACAGCATGGCTAGAAAACACTTCTACCTTAGCGCCATTTTTGTGGCACAATGTAAGCTCCGAAGAGGGAATAGCCTGCCCCGTTTTGGCCATGGTTTTAAGGGCGTCTTTTACCTCTTTCTTCATTGATAAGGGAATGATAAGCTCAAGGAGGTTTTTCCCTAACGCTTCTTCTTGGGTGTAACCATAAAAATGCTCCGAAGCTTTGTTCCAGTACTGGACCACTCCTTTCATACTGTACCCTTGGATTGCCACAAAAGGAATGTTTTGAAAAAGCTCCCTAAAGCGCGCTTCGCTTTGTGCAAGCGCGGCTTGTGTCTGTTTTTGCGCCGCAAGGCTTTCTTCAATGCACGGGCTCTTGGTCATATCGCGCAGTAGCAATAGCACTTTTGAGGGGCTATCGGTACTTAAAAATCCCACCTGAAGCCTTTTGGTTGTCCCTTTAGCATCACAAGCTTCAAGACACAAACGCTCTTGCTTTTGACAGGCATTAGCCAGCACATCCACAGACAAATGAGAAGAAAATGAGGGCACAAAAGTCTGAAATGTCATGGAAAAAAGTGTGTCGGAGCCAAAAAGTGAAAAAGCAGAAAGGTTAGCATCAATGATTTTGCCACTGTGGGATTCTATCAACACCATAGCCAAATCACTACGGCGAAAATAGTCCATAACCGATGGAGCGAGGGTTTGCAACTGCATGGGATCCCCTTCCCTATTTAAAGCAGGCAGATACATGTAATAAGTCCAGGTTAATACTAATCCAAAGCCTCTTACAGCTCCCTTATATGGCACAAAAGTGCCTCTATTTCTCAAGCACACCGTCCATGAGTGGCTTACATGTAAAACATTAAACTGCCCCTTTAGCACAAACATGGTATAACTTCGGCTTTGATTTTTTACTAAAGGGCAAAGATGAATCCAGTGGTAATTGCCGTGTTGGTGATGTTGGTGTTGAGTTTGTTGCGCATAAATGTAGTCATCGCGCTTGTGATTGGCGCGTTGGCGGGGGGCATGTTGGCGGGTCTTGGGGTGCTTGGAAGCATCGAAGCCTTTAATGGCGGGCTTGGCGGGGGTGCGACTATTGCGCTCAGTTACGCCATGTTGGGTGCTTTTGCGGTAGCCATTTCCCGCTCAGGCATCACCGATGTGTTGGCGCAAAAAGTCATCAAAAGCCTTGGCAAAGAGGCCACAGCGTTACAACAGCTGTATTTTAAAGGGGTGCTCTTGGGCATCATCTTGCTCGCGGCCGTCTCTTCGCAAAACCTCATCCCTGTACACATCGCGTTTATCCCCATCCTCATCCCGCCACTCTTGCACACCATGGCGACCTTGAAACTTGACCGCCGCTTGGTGGCGTGTACGCTGGCCTTTGGCTTGACGGCTACGTATATGCTTTTGCCTGTGGGCTTCGGGGGTATTTTTCTCAACAACATTTTGCTCAAAAACATCGTAGAAAACGGCGTACAGGTCACCACGGCGCAACTGCCCGTAGGCATGGCCATCCCTGTGTTTGGGATGTTTTTGGGGCTACTGGTAGCGGGTTTGGTGAGCTACCGCAAACCCCGCGAATATTCTTTGGAACAGCTCTTAGCTGCCGAGCCTGAGTCGGTGGAAATCAAACCGCTGTTTTTGGTGGCCGCTGTGGGCGCCATCGTCCTTGCGTTGTGGTTGCAGCTCTATTCAGACTCTATCATCCTAGGCGCGTTGGCGGGGCTTGCGGTGTTTGTGGCCTTTGGCGTGGTTAAGCCCGACCAAACCCAAGACGTGTTTGCTAGAGGCATCGGAATGATGGGGATGATTGGGTTTATCATGATCGCCGCTTCGGGGTTTGCAGAAGTCATGAAAGCCACGGGCGGCGTGGGGACGCTGGTGAGCTTTGTGAGTGAAACCATCGGCCAAAACCGCTCGTTGGCAGCGCTGTTGATGCTCGTCGTGGGCTTGCTCATCACCATGGGTATCGGTTCGTCGTTTTCGACTATTCCCATTATCGCGGCCATTTATGTGCCTATGTGTATGGAGTTTGGCTTTTCGCCTTTGGCGACCATCGCGCTCGTGGGAACAGCCGCGGCCCTTGGAGACGCAGGTTCGCCCGCATCTGACACCACGCTTGGGCCAACCTCGGGGCTCAATATTGACGGCCAACACGACCACATCTGGGACACCGTTGTGCCTACATTCATCCACTTCAACATCCCGCTCATCCTCTTTGGATGGGTCGCTGCGATGGTGTTGTAGCCTTACATGTAAAGCCTAAATCTCCCCCAAGCGGTAGCCTATTTTGACGATAGTCTCGATGGCGCCTTCGGGGAGTTTTTTGCGCAAGCGTTTGAGTAAGGCGCGAATGTTGTCCATGCACGTCACTTCGCCTTCCCACACGTACTCTTCCAGTTCGCTAAAGCCAATGACCCGCTTGGGGTCTTTGGCAAAAAGCTCCAAAAACATCACCTCTTTTTTGGCCAGTTTTATCTCTTCGCCACAAGGGTTAAAGAGGCGGTGGTTGGCATAGTCGTAATCATACCCCTTCCATAACGCGACCATTTGAGAAGGAACATGGCAGAGTTTTTTGATTTTATGCACCAATTCGTAGACGTAAAAGGGCTTTTTGAGGTAATCATCGCACCCCAGCTCATAAGAGACGCGGATTTTGTCCAGTTCGTGGTTGGAACTGATGATGATAGCAGGGGTTTCTTTGTGGTAAAGACGCAGGGTTTCAAGTACGGAAATCCCGTCTATGGAAGGGACGTTGATGTCCAAAACAAAACACTGGTAGCCGTTATTTAACGCTTCAAGGGCCTCTTCGCCGTCTGTGAAAATGTCGGTTTTATAACCCTCTTGCTCTAGGGTATTTTTAATGAGTTTGGCCAAGCGTTCGTTGTCTTCAAGGAGTAAAATTTTCATGTAGCACTTCCTAAGATGATGGTAAAACACGCCCCTGAGGGGGTATTGGAGGCCCAAATCTTGCCCCCCATTTTTTCTTCGATGATGAGTTTGGTCATGTAAAGTCCGATGCCATGCCCTTTTTCTTTGGTGGTGTAGTAGGGGTCAAAGATATGGGGGAGCTTTTCTTTGGAGATGCCTCCGCCGTTGTCGGAGATGGCGATGATGATTTTGGAAGCGTCGCTATAGATGTTGATGGTGATAGCGCCACGTTTTATCTCGCCTTGTTCGCGCCGTTTTCCAATCTGGTCTTTGGCGTTATTGACGATGTTTAAGAGGGTTTGCATAAACTCGTTTTTGTAGCCATTGACCATGAGGCGTTTGGAGCCTTGCTTGTCGATGGTGACGTCGATGTAGTTGTATTTGATAGTGTGGCGGATGATGTTCATCATGGTTTCGATGGCTTCGGTGACGTCAAAAATGCTTTTTTGAGTGGAGGGCATGATGAATTTTTGGAAGTCGTTGATGGTATCGGTCATGTACTGGACTTGTATCATGATGTCATCCACATAACGGTTGCCCGCTTCTTTTTCGGTTTCTTTACATGTAAAGAGATGCTCTTGGGCGATGGTGGCGATTTCCACAAGGGGATTTTTCCACTGGTGGGCGATGGAGGAAAAGACTTCGCCAATTTCCGCGAGCTTAGATTGTTGGACGATGAATTGCTGGTGTTTGTTTTTTTGAAGCTCCGCCTCACGCCATTTTTTCTCGTTTTGGATGCGCATGTAGATGTTGTGTACCAGTCCTAAAATGAGCAAGATGAGCAAGGGAAGGACAAGAAAGAGAGCATCGACGTATTTTTTGTGCTTATCTAAAAAACGCACGGGAGAGTTCACAAAGCGGAACGATTGGTTGAGTAAAAAAGGCTCAAGGTTGAATTTTTTGATTTTTTCGTAGTTGAAAATGTATTCGTATTCGATGTCTGTGATGATGCGATTTGGCGCGCTTGGGTTAGACAGTAAGGTGATGGCAAGCTCCCCTGTGGTGTAACCGATGTCTTTAATGAGGGCTGATTTTCCTCCGACGATGCCCTTGGTGATAAAAAGCGAATCGGTGGCAAAAACAGGAATTTCAAGGGAATTAAGAACGTAAGCGATTTCGTAATTGCGGTAAAACTGGTCGTAGTTGCCACTGTAAAAAGGAACGAACAGCATCGCTTCATCAGGGGCAGGGGTAGAAAACCTCGCCTCCAGTTCATCCAGAGCCAAGTCTCCCACGTACTCCACCTCAAAGTCTACATCCAAAGTGTCTATAATGGCTTGGATAGAAAGCCCCGATTCAAGGTCTTGAGCGCTGGTTTCGTTGAGAATATAAAGCTTTTTGAGGCTAGGAATCATGGTATGAATGATGGCGATGTTGTCTTTAATGGGGCGGGTTTTAAGCACGCCTGAGATTTTTTCAAATAGTCCTGCTTTGTCTGCTTGCACCTTTGAAAAATGTTCCATCCCTGCAAACAAAATGCGCTCATGGGCAAAAAGTTCGTCGTAATAATGAAGCACAAACGTGTACGCATGGCGGTCAATGGGGATGATGAGGTCGTAGGTGGTTTTTTTGCGCTTAATAGTAATGGCGTCGCGGAGTTTTTGGTAGTGGGTCTCAGAGGCAGCTTGTCTGCCATCCATGTAAATGACATCGGCTTGAACGTTGGGATTGGCGATAAAAACCTCCTGAATCCCCGTGATAATCTCCGTACTCCACTGGAAGTTTTTAGGATAAGAATTTAAAATCAACACCCGTTGGGGTTCTTGGGCAAAAAGCGGTGAAAAAAAGAGTAACACCAAAAGCATTAGACTTCCAAAAAGCCTATAAATGTTCATTAAATCCCTTTTTCATAGCAAAAAAATATTGTAACTAACTTTACGTAATTTAAAGCTAAAAAAGGCCTTTTTTCTTTACATGTAACACTTAAATCTCTCCCAAACTGTAGCCGATTTTGTTGACAGTTTTAATGGCGCCTTCGGGGAGTTTTTTCCGCAGGCGCTTAACTAGTGCGCGGATGTTGAGCATACAGGTTTCTTCGCCCTCCCACACGTACTCTTCAAGCTCACCAAAACTCACCACGCGCCTGGGGTCTTTGGCAAAGAGTTCTAAAAACTCCATCTCTTTTTTAGCCAGTTTTATCTCCGCACCCAAAGGGTCAATCAAGCGGTGATTGGGACAATCGTAGGTGTAGCCCTTCCACAGGGCCGTGATGCCCTCGTCACTTTGGGAGAGTTTTTTGATTTTTTGGACCAGTTCGTAGATGAAAAAAGGTTTTTTAAGGTAATCATCGCATCCTAGCTCGTAAGAGAGTTGGATTTTTTCCAGTTCGTGGTTGGAGCTGATGATGATAGCGGGGGTGCCTTTATGGTAAATACGCAAGGTTTCAAGCACCGAAATCCCGTCAATGGAAGGGACGTTGATGTCGAGGATGAAAAAATGGTACCCGTTATTAAGCGCATCTAGCGCCTCGTCCCCATCCCCAAACAGATCCACCCGCCACCCTTGCTGCTCAAGGGCGCTTTTAATAACTTTTGCCAAGCGTTCGTTGTCTTCAAGAACTAGAATTTTCATGCTGCACTTCCTAATAAAATCGTAAAACATGCCCCCACAGGGGTGTTAGAAGCCCAAATCTTGCCTCCCATTTTCTCTTCAATAATCAGCCGCGTCATGTACAAGCCAATCCCATGCCCCTCTTCTTTGGTAGTAAAGTAGGCATCAAACACTTGGGGTAATTTTCCCTCAGGGATGCCCCCGCCGTTGTCGCAAATGGCGAGGATGATTTTATCTGCGTCACACGAAAGCGTGATGCTAATCTCTCCGCGCTTGATGGCTCCGCGTTCTCGGGCAAGCGTGATTTGGTCTTTGGCGTTGTTGACGATGTTTAAAAGGGTCTGCATGAACTCGTTTTTGTAGCCATTGACCAAAAGGCGCTGGGTGCCTTGCTTGCGCACAGTGATGTCGATGTAGCTGTATTTGATGGTGTGATTGATAATTTTTAACATCTCTTCGATGGTCTCGGCCACGTCAAAAACGCTTTTGTCAACGGAGGGCATGATGAACTTTTGAAAGTCATTGATGGTGTCAGTCATGTAGCGCACTTGCACCATGATGTCGTTGACGTATTGGTTGTTTTCTTCCTGGGGTTGGTCTTTACATGTATAGACGTGCTCTTGGGCGATGGCGGCAATCTCGATGAGCGGGCTTTTCCACTGGTGGGCGATGGAGGAAAACACTTCGCCAATCTCGGCCAATTTGGCTTGTTGGACGATGAATTGTTGGTGTTTGTTTTGTTGCAGTTCGATGGCGCGCTGTTTGGCTTCGTTACGCGCACGCATGTAAATGTTGTGCCCAAGGCCTAGGATGAGCAGCACCAACAAGGGTGAAGCCACAAAGATGGTGTCGACAAACACCCGATGCTTGTCAAAAAACCCAAGAGGAGCGTTTAAGCGTGTGTAAGAGCCCACATGAGGATGGGGCGAGAGGCCAAAGTGGGCAAGTTTTTGCACGTCAAATTGGTATTCGTAAGTCTCATCGGTGCTTACATGTAAAGGGGTGATTTCGCCTTTGAGGGTTTGTAAAATAAGTTTTCCTGTGTTTTCTCCCAAAGCGCGAATAGGAACAACTTTCCCGCCAAGGGCCCCTTTCCCCATAAAAAGCGTATCGGTGACAAACACAGGTAAGGCGCTTTTATCAATCATGGCGGCAATTTGGTTGTTTTTGTAAAAAGTTCCATCATGGGCATTGTAAAAACGGATGAAAAAAATAGCTTCATTGGGGCGAGGGGTGCTAAAACGTGCTTCGAGCGCTTCAAGGGAAGAGTGGCGAATATACTCCACCTCAAAGGTGTCTTGGTTGTCTAAAATGGCCTGACGAATAAAAAGATCCGAATCGTCCCCGTTAGTACTTCCGTCATTAATGATGGTGAGTTTTTTTAACGAAGGCATCATCTTGGAAATAAGCGGAATCGACTCCTCAATAGCCCGTTTTTCAAGAAGCCCCACCACACGATCTTCAAGCCCAACTTTTTGCACCGCCTCAAGGGAAAACTGCTCAGGACCCGTAAAAAGCAAAGGTTCATCGGTAAAAATCTCATGGTAGTATTTAAGCAAAAAATTGTACGCAAAGGTGTCAATGGCGACGATGAGATCGTAGCGCTGGTTTTTGAGCTGGAGTTTATACAGCTCCCGCAGCGTAGCAAAATACTCTTCGGAACTGATGCGTTTGGAGTCCATGTAAAGGATATTGGTGGTGATGTCGGGGTGTTCATAAAGCACTTCTTCGATGCCACTAAGCATGTCATCACTCCATTGAAACCCTTTGTGGTAAGAGTTGATGACCAAAATTTGTTTGGTGTCGCTTGCCCAAAGGGACGCACAGGTGCACCACGTTAAAAAAAACAGTGCCGCAATTACCCAAAGTCTCATTACGACCTCCCTAAAAGTACGTCATTATATCTTAAAGTGCCCAAGGGAAAGTTTGAGTTGTTCGGATTGTTGAAAGAGGTGTTCACTGGCTTTGGCCCCCTCTTGGGTGCTGTGAATGTTGCGCTGAGCGATGTCTGCGATGGCGTCTAAATTATGGGTGAGCTGGGTGACTTTGGTGGTGGTTTCGAGGTAGCCCGAGAGGGTGGTTTGGGTCTCTTTGATGGCCTCGTTCATCAGGGTAACGCTTTGGGAGAGGGTGTGGTTAATCTGCGTGGATTCGTCCGAGAGCCCGTGCAGGTTTTGGGAAGCTTGGAGCATCTGCGCATTGGTTTCAATGATGGATTGGACGACCACATTGATAGTGGCGTTGATGTCGGTGAGGCTTTTTTGGGTGCGTTCGGCGAGTTTGCGCACTTCATCGGCTACCACGGCAAACCCACGCCCGTGGTCTCCCGCGCGCGCCGCTTCGATGGCCGCGTTGAGGGCCAAAAGATTGGTCTGGTCGGCGATGTCACCGATGATAGTGAGCACCTCTTTGACATCTGTAGCATTTTCGCTAATTTCTGAGAGTTTTTGGGCGATGGACGCTTCCCGCGAAGAGGTTTCTTGCAAGGTGGTGTTGAGGGTTTCCATGCGTGAACGCACACGGTTTAGCTCTTCGCTGGTACCAAGAAGGCGTTTTTGGTTTGCCTGGGTTGTGTGCGAAGCCTCATCCAAAGAAACAGAGATGGTTTGCCCAAGGGCTGTTGCATCTTGCAAAAGTGCGCCTTCTTGGTGAGCAAGCGTGATGACTGAAGCAGTGGTTGAAGAGAGTTCGGCGGCAATGGCGGCGTTTTCACTCCCGCTGAGACTTGCTTCGCGGATGAGGTTGGCGATTTTTTCAATAAAACGGTTGATTTCATGGCTAATGCACCCAAACTCATCGTGATGTTTGACAGCAAGGCGCTTGGTTAAATCGCCCTCGCCCCCTGCAAGGTCTTTTACGGTTTCATGCAGTGCGTCCAAAGGGCGCATGAGGGTCGTTAAAAGGCCATACATCAACGCAGTTGCCACCAGTACAAAAACCGAAAAAAGTCCCATACTAGAACGAAAAGCGGTCGTAGCGCCTTGGTAGATTGCCGCTTCACTCACAACAAGAGCGACAATCCATGGGCGGCTTTGTAGGCGAGCTGAAAAAAAGATTTGGGGTGTTTCTTGGTGGGTAAACGTTTGTTTGTGGTGAGCCGCCAACGCGATAGCCGAGGCATCAAAGTGGGTGTTTTTACTAAAAAATGATGCTTCTTCTTTGTCTTTAATGCCGATGATGGCGAGTAAGTCGGTGTTTAAAATCATGCTTCTTCCTCCCTCAGGAAGTGCAAGGTTAAGCACGGAACGGGTGATGGTTTCCAGGGAAACATCTGCTCCTAAAACGCCGATAGGCTTGCCCGAAGCATCAAGAATGCGCTTGGCAAAAGTGATGAGCAATTTTCCACTGCTCGCACCTATGTAAGGGTCGCTAATAAAAACATCTTGGTGCCCAATGGATTGTTTATACCACCCTCTGGTGCGGGGGTCGTAGCCCTCGCGGTTACGGTTGTCGTGGTCGATGGTCTTGCCATTACTAAAGCCTGCAAACACATGGTCAAACCCACCGCTTTGTTTTGCCAAAAGAAGCAAAGTGGAGATTTCTTGTTTTTCTAAATGGGGGTCATGGTGGGTAAGTTTTTGCACAAAGCTTTCTACGGAGAGGGCTTTTGTCTCCATCCATGTATCGATTTTTTCTTGCAAGGAAGTGGCTAAAATCTTGTACTCCGTGTCAGTGGCAAGGGTGATGCTTTGCTTGTGTTGGAGGTGGTTAAAAACCGCCAAAAGAAACAAACTGATACCCAAGAGGGTGCCAACGCTAAGAAAGATTTTTGTTTTAAAGCTAAGAGTCATAAGAAGTCCTTTACAAGAGGTGAGAAGGCTAGAGCAATGCCCTAGCCCAAAGCATTAGTACGTCAAGAAAAGGTTTTGGAGTGCCTCTTTATCGGTAGTTTTGGTAAGTCCTAGCATCAACAGCACGCGGGCTTTTTGAGGGCTAAGGCTTGTGGTAGCAATGAAACCGTATTTGGCATCATCCACTTCCCCTTCTTGTACTGTGCTACCGCTTCCTGTGCGCGAAGAGCGTGCGACGATAACCCCTTTTTTCACCGCGTCACCAAGGGCGTCTTGGGTGCTTGGGAAAGGATTACCATTGCCCATGCCTGCATACACGATGCCTTTGGTCCCCGCTTTAACCACCGCCTCTACGAGGTCTTTGGTGCCGTGTGGATGTCCAAAAAGAATATCCACACGGGGCAAATCTTCAAGCCCGCTCACGTCAAACTCTGAAGAAAGCGTGTGTTTGCGTAAGGGCTGCATGAAAAATTCTACATTGCCATAATAAACGGTGCCGATTTTCCCTGCGTTGGGCGAGGTGAACGTGTTGACCGAAGAGGTGTTGCTTTTGGTCACTTCCCGTGCACTGTGGATTTCGTCATTCATGACCACAAGCACGCCTTTGCCTTTGCTTTCTTTGTGGGTGACCACGCTCACGGCGTTGTGAAGGTTTAACGGACCATCGGCACTCATGGAGGTGCCTGAACGCATGGCACCCACAAGCACGACGGGTTTGTCGCTTTTAACCGTGAGGGTTAAAAAGTAAGCGGTTTCTTCCATGGTGTCGGTGCCGTGGGTGATGACCACGCCGTCCACTTTTGGGTCAGCTAGCAGGGCATTGACGCGCTTGGAGAGTTTGAGCCAGACGTGGTTGTTCATCTCCTGAGAACCAATGCTAGAGATTTGTTCCCCTTTGATAAGTGCCATCTCATTGATGGAGGGCACCGCGGCGAGGAGTTTATCTACCGTTACCGCGCCTGCGGTGTAGCTACTTGAAACGGCCGTAGCTCCAGAGCCCGCAATGGTTCCGCCAGTGGCAAGGATGGTGATGTTGGGTTTAGCCATAAGTAAAGAGGCTCCCGCCACGCATGCCATAAGAGAAAATTTGAGAATATGCATCGTAACTCCTTTGGGTATTAAAGAATCAGCCCACCAATAACAAAGGCAAAGGCAACAGACAGGGCGATAGCAATCACACCAGGGATGATAAAGGGATGGTTAAAGACAAATTTGCCAATGCGTGTAGAACCTGTGTCGTCCATCTCCACGGCCGCGATGAGCGTAGGGTAAGTAGGAAGGACAAAAAGTGCACTGACCGCAGCAAAAGAAGCGACAATAGAAACAGGGGCAACACCTAGGGCGATCGCCGCAGGGATGAGCGCTTTAGCAGTGGCAGCTTGGGAGTAGAGCAAGGTACTAGCAAAGAAAAGCACCACGGCTAGCATCCACGGATAGTGGTTAAGCAAATCGCCCGCAAACACTTTAATGGCATCAATGTGGTTCACCACAAAAGTAGAGCCAAGCCATGCAACACCAAGGACACAAATACACGCACTCATGCCCGATTTAAAGGTAGAAGAGTTAAGCACTTGGGCCGAGTCGATTTTGGTAAAAAACGCGATGAGTGCCGCAGCAGTAAGCATGAAAAGCATGATGGCAGAATCTCGCCCTACGACAGGGTTTTCGATGAGGCCAACTTTACCACTAATCATCGTAGCATAGGTGACAACGGCGAGGATAGCAAACAAGAAAATGCCCACGGAAAGTTTTGCGCCAGGCTTGATTTCGAGCTTGGTTTCGCCACGCATTTTAATCAAACCTTTAGCAAGACGCTCTTGGTACACAGGGTCATCCTTGAGGGGTTTGCCCAAAAAGCCAGAAACAAGCGCCGCAACCATGCACGCTAAAAAGGACGAAGGAATACACACGGCTAAGATTTCCAAATACCCCACCCCTAAAGGCTCAAGCACACCGCTAAGGAAAACAACTGCCGCTGAGATAGGCGAAGCAGTGATGGCAATCTGAGAAGCAACAACCGCGATACTAAGGGGGCGTGAAGGACGGATGCCTTGCTCTTTGGCCACTTCAGCAATGACGGGCAAGGTAGAAAACGCCGTATGGCCAGTGCCTGCAAAAAAGGTCATGATGTAGGTCACGATGGGCGCCAAAAAAACAATCTGTTTGGGGTTTTTGCGTAAGATTTTCTCCGCAATACTGACCATATAATCAAGCCCACCCGCGACTTGCATGGCACCAATGGCCGCGATAACAGACATAATGATGAGGATAACATCAATGGGAATAGAGCCAAGTTTTAAGCCCATACCAAGAGTAAGCACAAGGATACCAATCCCCCCTGCATAACCGATACCGATACTTCCAAGTCTTGCACCAAAATAGATGGCGCCTAGCACAACGATGACTTCAAGCCATAACATAGAAACTCCTTTGTTTTAAGTGTGGGTGCGCACTGCTGCGCACCCGTTTAGGTCTTTACATGTAACTTCACACCACCGGCTTAATCTTATGTTTCTCCGACAACCCGTAGTTCTTGGGTCGAATCATGTTCTCAGGTTTGATAATCTCATCCAATTGTTCTTTTTCTAAGAACCCTTTTTCTAACACAATGTCATACACTGACCGTCCACTCTGTAAGGCTTCTTTGGCCACGATGGTAGAGTTCTCATACCCAAGGTAAGGATTAAGGGCGGTGACTAACCCAATGCTATTAAGCACCAGTTCCAAACAACGCTCTTTATTGGCCGTAATCCCACACACACACGAAGTAGCCAAGGTTTCAAAAGCATTTTTCATCATGTTGATAGAGTTAAACAAGTTGTAGGCAATGAGCGGTTCAAAGACATTCAGCTGTAACTGCCCGCCCTCAGACGCCATGGTAATAGCCACGTCGGTGCCAATCACTTGATAACACACTTGGTTGACTACCTCAGGAATCACAGGGTTCACTTTACCTGGCATAATGGAACTTCCCGGTTGCATGGCAGGGAGGTTAATTTCATTAAACCCTGTACGGGGGCCTGAGCTTAAAAGGCGCAAGTCATTACAAATCTTAGACATCTTAGTCGCTACCCGTTTAAGCACCCCAGAAATCTGCACATACGCGCCCGTATCTTGGGTCGCCTCAATCAAATCTCCCGCTGTCACAAACGGACGTCCTGTCACTTCTTGGAGTTTGCTCTCTACGAGTTTGGTGTACTCAGGATGGGCATTAATCCCTGTCCCAATAGCTGTTGCTCCCATGTTCATCTCACGGACTAACTGTTGGGCTTCACGGATACGCTCAATGTCTTCGCCAATCATGACTGCATAAGTACGAAACTCTTGTTCTAATGTCATGGGTACGGCGTCTTGAAGTTGGGTGCGTCCCATCTTGATGACATCTTTAAACTCGGTAGCTTTCTTAGCAAAGGCTCCTTTGATGATGGCCATGGATTCGTTAAGTTCTCCAAGCTTTTCATACAAAGCCACCCGAAGGGCAGTAGGGTAGGCATCATTAGTAGACTGGGAAAGGTTGACGTCATTGTTAGGGTGGAGGTGTTTGTACTCTCCTTTAGCAAATCCCATAAACTCTAAACCAATGTTGGCAATAACTTCATTGGCATTCATGTTCGTCGAAGTGCCAGCCCCTCCTTGAATCATGTCGACCATGAACTGGTCATGGTAACGTCCCGCGATGAGTTCATCACACGCATGGCAGATAGCATTCTTTTTTTTCTCTGCTAACAGCCCTAGTTCAAAGTTGGCTAACGCGGCTGCTTTTTTTACTTTGGCAAGAGAAATGATAAAAGTAGGAAATTTACTTAAGGTTACACCAGTGATATGAAAGTTCTCCATCGCACGTGCGGTTTGTACACCGTAGTAGCAGTCATTGGATATTTCTTTGTCACCGATGAGATCGTGTTCGAGTCGGGTTGACATGGGGGTCTCCTTAAAATGTATTTGGAGAAGTGTAGGATGCAAAAGAGGCTTTTTGGAGACTTTTTTAGATAAAAGTGAAAAATAAAGATTAGTAATAAAACTACAGGAATGAGAGACAAAGCCTTACATGTAAAGCACTGAGCGGGCGCGCCTATTTGCTCATTCTCGATTTGCCATCCTTGGCAAATCTCCGAGGGTTTTCGGCCAGCGCTCGTCCTGAGCGCTTAGTGGCCTCAAAAAACCGCTCACAGGCGCACCCACTCAGTGCTTAAGGGAATTTTTGCTAAAATTCGCAGATTCGGTTAGCTGCATTTTAACCCGTCAATTCCTCCCCAAGGTGTGCTTCATGGCGTATCGACACAAAGATTTACTGGGCCTCAGGGAGCTCTCCAAAGAAGAAATCCTCTTTTTTTTGAGCTCAGCACAAGCGTTTAAAGACCTCAATAACAGCGAGGTTAAAAAAACCCGTTCGTTGCACGGCAAGACCGTGATTAACGCTTTTTTTGAAAATTCGACCCGCACGCGCGTCTCTTTTGAGACGGGAGCAAAGCGCTTAGGTGCGGACGCCATCAACTTTTCCGCCTCCCAAAGCAGCGCCCAAAAAGGCGAAACCCTCCTTGACACCATCCATAACATGGAAGCCATGAAAACGGACATCTTTGTCTTGCGCCATCCCAATTCTGGCGCGGCACAGTTTGTGGCACAGCACTCGGATGCGTGTATCGTCAACGCGGGAGACGGCTTGCACGAACACCCCACCCAAGCGCTTTTAGACCTCATGACCATCCAAGAGCACAAGGGGCGTTTGGAAGGGCTAACGGTCGTTATCATCGGCGATATTTTTCACAGCAGGGTGGCGCGCTCGAACATTTGGGCCATGAAAACACTGGGCATGACGGTGAAGCTTTTTGGGCCACCGACCATGATGCCCGCCCATGTGGATGTGTTTGGATGCCACGTGTGCAAGACCATGGAAGAGGCCATCGAGGGTTCTGACGTCATCATGATGCTACGCATTCAGCTAGAACGGCAAGATGGCAGTACCCCGTTCCCTTCGACGCGTGAATATTCCAAGTTTTTTGGGCTGAGTTCCACGCGCATCAAACTGGCGAACCCCAACCCCATCGTTTTGCATCCAGGCCCCATTAACCGCGGGGTGGAGATTAACTCCGATGTGGTAGAAAACCCCGAAGTGTCGGTCATTTTGAACCAAGTGGAAAACGGCGTAGCCATTCGCATGGCGGTGCTTGACATCCTTAATCGCAACCGAAACAGTTAGGAAACACCATGAAAACACTCATTAAAAACGGAACGATTATCAACGCCGACGGGCGCATCAACGCCAACGTGGTCATCGAAGGTGAGACCATCGTTGAGATTACCACCGAAGAGGTGCAAGCCGACGTGGTCATCGACGCCACAGGGATGCTTGTGATGCCCGGTCTTATCGACATGCACGTGCATTTTCGCGACCCTGGCCAAGAGTACAAAGACGACGTCATTTCAGGGAGTGAAACTGCCGTAGCAGGGGGCGTGACCACGTGTTTGCCCATGGCCAACACCACGCCCATCAACGACAACGCGTCCATTACCCGCGCCATGATTGCTAAGGCAAAAGAGAGAGGACTCATCGATTTGTTGCCCATCGGAGCGGTGACGCAAGGGTTCAAGGGTGACCGCATCGTGGAGATGGGCGACATGATAGAAGCGGGCGCGGTGGCGTTTTCGGACGATGGCTTGCCCGTGTCTAGCAGTACGGTGATGCGCGCGGCGTTGGAGTATTCGCGCGGGTTCAACTCCTTTGTCATTAGCCACTCAGAAGATTGCTCTTTGTGCCGTCATGGGGTCATGAATGAGGGGCCAACCTCGACTATTTTGGGTCTCAAAGGGATGCCTTCTGAAAAAGAAGAGATCGCCGTAGCGCGGGACATGTTGCTGGCCAAGCTGACTAAAGGGCACATTCACATCGCCCATGTGAGCTCGGCGTGGTCACTCAAACTCATCGAATTGGCGCGAAAAGAGGGCGTGAGCATCACCTGCGAAGTGGCGCCCCACCATTTTAGCTTCTCAGACGAACACTTGCTCACGTACGATACCTACTTTAAAATGTCTCCGCCCTTGCGCTCAAAGTGCGACGTGGAGGCCATGAAAGAGGGGTTGCGAAGCGGGCTTGTGGATGTCATCGCTACTGACCACGCGCCGCACCATACGGATGAGAAATTTGTAGAGTTTGACAAGGCGCCTTTTGGGATTTTAGGCCTTCAAACCTTGGTGCCCTTGACTTTGGCACTCGTGAAAGAAGGGGTCATCACCCTTGAGCGCATGGTGGAACTTACCTCCGCTAACCCTGCGAAGATTTTGCACCTAGACAACAAAGGCAAAATCGCCAAAGGCATGCTTGCCGACATCGCCATCATCGACCCTGAGATGACCTACGTGTACGATGAAAAACTTAACAAATCCAAATCCAAAAACTCCCCACTCCTCAACCAAACCCTCACAGGAGCCGCCGTAAAAACACTCAAAAGCGGCCGCGTGGTGTTTGATTTTCCCAATTGTTTGTAAGTGTACATGTAAAGCCCCTGCGGTTGCGGGGGCTTTATTATCTAGACTAAAACGTAATCAAAATCTGTTCAGCAAGATGTGTTTGTCGTGCTAATTAAGACGCCTTTGGGATAAGCACTTCAAGGGGAATATGGAGTTTTGAAGAAATATTTGAAATCATCGCCAAAGAGAGTCCGATTTTTCGATTGAGCACTTCAGAAACTTTACTTTTACTGCCAAACAGTGGAATAAGGTCTTTTTGTTTCAGCCCCATCTCTTGCATACGGTATTTAATGGCTTCGATGGGGTCGGGTGTGTCGATTTTCCACTGTTTTTCTTCGTATTTTTCCACCAACAATACTAAAATTTCCAATTCGTCACTTGGTGGCGTTCCTAGTTCGGGATTTAGGTCCATCAGCGCGTCAATACGCTCTAGTGCTTTTTCATAATCATGTTCTGTCCGAATGGGATGTATGTTCATCTTAAACCTCCTTTGCCTTTATTTTATCGTACTCGCTATGGGTGCCTATAAACTTAACGATAGTTCCTTTAAGGGGAACTTATTAAAATTACCGATTTTTACATTTCTGTGCTTACATGTAAAGAATCAAACATGCTATAATCCACTTATACGTACACTTATACTAGGATGAACACATGGCACAACTGACCTTTTATATAGACAATTCTCTCGAAGCAAAAGTCAAAGAAGCGGCCAAGAAAAGCGGCGTTTCCTTGAGTAAGTTTATCGCTAAAGTGCTGGAACAAAAGGTTCAAGACGCGTGGAACGAAGAGGTGAAAAGCCTTAGCGGAAGCTGGGGGGATTTTCCTAGCATCGAAGAGATAAGGGGCGAAGCGCGCGATACCCAAAGAGAGTGTTTGTGATGTATGTGCTTGACACAAATACGCTCATTTATTTTTTCAAAGGGCAAGGCGAGGTGGCAAGGCGCTTGTTTGGTGTTGCGCCCAAAGATATTTTTATCCCCACGGTGGTGATTTTTGAGCTTGAAGTTGGCATTGCCAAATCGACCAACAGCCTCAAGCGCCAAGAGCAACTCCAAACGCTGCTAAAGAGTGTCAACGTCCTAGATTTCACCCAAAAAGAAGCCAAAGCCAGTGCGCGCATCAGGGCAGAGCTAGAGCACAAGGGCACGCCCATCGGCCCCCTTGATACCCTCATCGCAGGGTGCGCCAAGGCAAATGCCCTCACCCTTGTGAGCAGAAATACCAGTGAATTTAGCAGGGTCGAGGGGCTTTTGGTGGAAGATTGGTTTTAGGGTTTATGCGTAACTCGCACTACTTTTTGCAACAAATATCACAATTTTATTCCCGTTATTTGTTATAATCGCCGTTTAATATTCATTTAATTGGAGGAATAATGAACAGTGCAAAATGGGTTTTGAGCGTGGCAACAGCTTTGTTTTTGGGTGGATGTGCGACAGGGACATCAAAGTTTTCCGATAGTGGAATATTTCTTCCTTCGCCAAAAGATGTACAAAAAATGCTTCTTCCTAAGGTTTCCAATGAGGATATCATCAAGCAAAGTCCTGATAAAGAACTTTCAGAGACTTTTTTAACCAACACTTTTGAAAAAGTCACCGCGGTGGAGCACGGCTCAAAAACAATTATTTTGGAAAAAAAGTGGTTGTATGAGACCGATAGTTTTATCCGCTACAGTAAATCACGGAGTTTTTACAGAGGGTTGGCGCACGATTTTTTAAATGACGATGTGGCCAAAGCATACATGGAAACAATTATTAAAAGAGGAAGTGGCTACGTCATTTACAATGGAAGTGGCAATGAAATGCTTATGTCGGCCTATGCAGGTGGAAACCCAAGAAGAAGCTCCGACACTTCGGTTTTTGCGTACGATTCTGATTTTGCCATTGTTGAATACGACAAGGAAGGCAACAAAAAAAGCGCCCTGTTACGCCAAGTTGAAATTGAGCCAAGTCAACTTGGGCGACAGATGGGAGACAAAGACCCCGCTGTAAGTATTCATCACCGCGCAATCCTTCTTCTTGAACCAGCAGTAAAAGAAGCCGAACTAACGCTTAACAACGATGCCATTGCCGCCCTTGAGTACAAGCGTGTTAACATGCCTCAAAAAGCAAATCAAATGTACCAAGCCGCACCCCAATCTACTCCTAGCGCACCGACCAATGCACAAAAAATAAAAGAACTTTTTGAACTTTACAAGGCGGGTGCTTTGAGCGAAGAAGAGTATGCACTAGAAAAGGCTAAGATTTTAGAGCCATCCAATGCGCCAGTAAGCAACGTGACAACAAGCACCCCCAAGCAAGACCCCATGGAATTTGCTATCGTTCAAAAATTTAACCAACAACACGGCACAAATCTAAAGAGCATAAAAGAGATACAAGAACATATGCAAAACCGTCAATAAAACGCAGTTGGCTTTACATGTAAGGTTCTTTACATGTAAAGCCTTTGTACCCTACTTTTCAAAAATCAATACAAACGTATTAATCCCACCACTATCTCCAAAGGCCAACGGTGAGCGCTGAACACGCCAGTAGTGAAAGTAGTGTTTTGTTCATGGTTTATTCCTTTGCTGTTTTATCGTTTTAAGAGTTGGATGGTGCATTTTTCATAAAAGCGTCATTTTTCTAAATTCAAATACTTATCACACATGTTTAGCTCAACCTCTATCCCATCTTCTCGCCAAAGTCCATTTTCTACTAAATATTCTTTAACGTCACTTGCTTTATATGTCATAATGTTTGCCTGTTGCTCATTAAAAAGGGCGAGCCAGAACACTAGAAACTGCTTATCTGTTGCAATTCCACAGCGATGATTTCCGACTGTAAGGGCATTTGCAGAACTAGGAAGACATTTTTGAACAAACTCCTCTGCTGTATTCATCATACTTCCAGCGGCATTATTTACCTCATGTCCCCAATTTAAAATTGAAAAATACTTAAATCCTTTCTGCATTGTGAAATCTGCTGCATTTTGGAGAGCGTGAAGATTTCGGGTTCGCTTATTGTGCCCATCTGAAGGGCCAAGGAATGTATTTTTTCCAGTAACTGCATACACATCCTTGTATCCTGTTTGATGTCTGGACTGTTCAAGTGGGCACGATTCAGTCTTTACCGTACATCCGCTAAACAAAACCGCCATCCCAAGTGCCATGAGTCCAATCATAAGTTGTTTTTTCATCTGTCTTCCCTTTTTGCTATTTTAAAATTTCAGCAATCTGATAAATCGCTTTTTCTTCCATGATGGGCTTGGCTTCTTCTACATTAAGCCCCATGCGTACCGCTTCGACAATCACCCGTGTTTTTTCTTCATCAAGCCACGTTTGTGCTTCTTTGTCTTTAGTGCGTAAAGAAATGTCAATGATGGCGCGGTATGTTTCATCTGCCAAGGCACGGTCTGCAATACCCATGGCCAGCGCGACACCGACACCCACTAAGATGCTGTCCCCACTGCTGTTTCCAGAAGCCTTAGAGAGCGCACCGCCTACGATGCCTACGCCTACGGCATTGCTGTAGTTTGCGGCCTCTTTGAGGTTGTTGGCAAAGAGCGTGTTTACATGTAAGGCTATTTTTGCCTCGTCTTCTTTGTCCACTAAGGTCACACCCCGCTCTTTTAGGGCTTGGCGCAACGGTGCTTCAAGCTCCAACACACTCGCCTCCGTACCAGTTACCCTTAAAAGCACTTGCTTGTCTTCAAGCACATGAGGGGCAAGCGAAATCGTCCGTGTCATTTTCGCCTGTGTTTGCAGTTGCGTGGTGGCGCATCCTGTTAGCAACAAGGCAAAGGCGACAGAGGCCATTGCAACGTGTCTTAATCTTCCCATAATTTGTACCCTTTTTGTAAAAATGTAAGAAATGTTATCAAATTCTTTTTCAAGTCCTAATAAAAATAAGCCTATCAGCAAAAGTTTTTTACAATGCAAAGAAAATAACAAGGAGGAGCCTTGCAAGGAGAGGTTGTTAGCTATTTGCCTGAGAAGCAGTATGGATTTATCAAAGGAGATGATGGCAAGGATTATTTTTTTCATTGCAAAAATTTTAAAGATATACAAGAAATTTTAAAGCTAGGCGAAGGCTCGCGTGTGGAGTTTGAGCAAAAAGCTACACCCAAAGGATACAGTGCCGCTCAGGTACATTTGGTAGATGCCAATGCACCTGTTTATTACCAAGTGCCAGATACTGTTTACGTGAGCAAAGATGAAAAAATAAAAGGATGGGAAGTTGTGGACCTTTCTTGCTGGGTTGTCCATGGCTCATCACGCCACTCTCCTGATGATGCCAAAGATGAAATGCTAAAAGGCGCAAGGGCCATAGGTGCCAACGCGCTTTTGAGGGTAGCGTACCATAAAACAACAGGCTCAGAATCAGGCACTGGAAAAGGAACGTATTATTACACTATTCATCATTTTCAAGGGCAAGCCGCCAATATTGGCAAAAAGAACGTCAAGGGAAGCCATGAGGCGGAGGCGTTAAGAGGTATTAATGTGCGGGCAAAAGCATTGAAGCTACATTTGATGAAAAAAACAAAATCTGCCAAAAAGAAAAGGGCTATTTTTTGGTTTGTAGTTCTTGTGGGGGTGATGGGGCTGTGGATTTTTAAAGAAAACATCGCCATCTTTGGAACAGTGGTATTACTGTTTGGAGCTTTTTTCTTGAGCCATGCAACGGATTATGATGAGTGGCTAAAGGAGGCAGTGTAATTCTTCACCTGAAAATGTATTTTCGCATGATTTCTACCCTTACATGTAAAGGGAGCCATAAAAGCTCCCCTTTTGTTTTTACTTACTTTCCGTTTAGCTCATACGCCGCGCGCAAGAAGAGGTCGACGCCCGTGACTAAGCACGTTTCGTCGAAGTCGAAGCCTTGGTTATGGTGGCCTGCATCGAGCTTGGCGCCGATCATCATGTAGCCGCTTTGGCCGCCGGCTTGTTGTACGGCGCGCATGAAGTGGGCGAAGTCTTCGCATGCCCCGAAGTCTAGCTCTTTGACGATTTTTTCGCTTTCCACAAAAGGCGAAGCGAGGGCGACTTTTTCAAACAACTCCGTGACCGCTTTACTGCTGTCGCCGCCACTGGTGCCGCCTACTTTTGTGACGTTGTAGTCCACCGAGTGAATCATTGCCACGCCTTTGATGATGTTCATGCATTTTTCTTTCATGAAGTCATTTAACTCTGTGGTCACACCCCGTGTTTCGCACGCCATAAAGGCGTTTGGCGCGATGACATTGCGCCCTTCGCCCGCGCGCAATACACCCACGTTGATGCGCGTGACTCCTTCGGCATGGCGGGTGATAGCGTGCATTTGCGTGGCCGCTTCCGCCGCGGCAAGCAAGGCATTGGCACCCTCTTGGGGAGCACCCGCCGCGTGAGCCGCTTTGCCCGTAAAGGTCACGTCAAATTTGGACGTGGCGAGGAAATTGTTCACTCCGCAAATGACGCCACCGCTGGTTTTGGCCTGAAAGCCGATGTGCGCGCCAAGAAGGTAATCTATCCCTTCTAAAATGCCCGCAGGTTCCATGCCCACAGCCCCACGCGTGCCTTCTTCGGCTGTTTGGAAGATGAAGCGAAACGTCCCTTTAAAATCTTGGATGTTTTCACTGATAAGTCTTGCAAGCCCAAGCCCGATGGTGATGTGCCCATCATGTCCGCACGTGTGGGCGATGCCATCGATGTCAGCGCGAAAGCCCTCTTTCGCAGGACGGTGGCTTGGGTCTTTACTCTCAGTGACATCCACCGCGTCGATGTCAAAGCGAAAGGCAAGGCACGGGCCAGGACGCCCTGAGTCAAGCTCGGCAACTACGCCCGTAAGACCATCTTCCATGACCTCCAAAAGCCCGTGTTCTTCGGGGTCTAGGAGCGCTTTAGCGCGTGCTAGTGCCTCTTTTAAAGCTTCAGGGGAACCTACCCCTTGCCTAGCCTCAGGGACGATGATGTCGCGCCCAAGTTTGAGCGTGTATCCATAAGCGGTGAGTTTTTTAATAATCTGCACGGTCGTGAAAAAGGTAAACCACCCTGTTTCTGGGTGACGGTGAAAAAAACGCCGTGAAGCGATGAGTTCGTTTTGTAAGCTATTTGCTTTTGTCGCAATTGTATCCATTGGTTATCCTTCGTTGGCTAAGGTGATCAAACTTTTTGCTAACACATGGGTGGCCTTGCAGGCGTCTTCCATGGTAATTTCTTCGGCCACATTGTGGCTGATGCCCTCTTTGCAAGGGATGAAAAGCATTCCAGTAAATTCTGCAACCTCGCCCATGTGCATGGCATCGTGCCCCGCCCCACTAGGAAGCAACAGTGCGTCGATGTCCAAGTTTTCCGCTTCTTCAGTAAGCAGGTCGATGATTTTTTTATCTAGTGCTGTGGGCGCATCGTGTGTAAGCTCTTTAAGCGTGTAGGTTAGCCCCCGTTTTGCCACAGTACATTCAATCATATTGCAAATGAGCGTGGCCGCTTTTTCGAGATTATCTTTGTCGATGTCACGGATGTCGATGCCAAGGGTAACGGTCTCTGGGATGACATTGAGCACACCAGGTGTTGCGTTGGCAAACCCTACGGTAGCAACGGTTGTTTCTCCGGCTTTTGTGCCACCAATGCTCTCTACTCCCAAGATAATCTCCGCCGCACACGCAAGGGCATCTTGGCGCATACTCATGGGCGTAGCCCCAGAGTGGTCGGCTTTGCCTTGGACCACAAGTTCATAGCGAATGGGCGCGGCGATTCCCGTAACAATGCCCACAGGAATTCCTTTGTTCTCCAAAACAGGCCCTTGTTCGATGTGCAGTTCGATGTAACTGTACAAGGCATTTTTGCCCAGTTTTGCTTCTTCTAACGCGTCCACATCGCACCCAAAGGCTTTGGCTGCGTCGTAAACGCTGACCCCGTGTTTATCTTTGAGGGTTTTGAGTTTTTCAAGGCCCAGTTTTCCGCTGACGACCTTACTTCCCACGGTTGCCATGTTAAACCGACTGGATTCTTCGCAGGAGAAAATGATGAGCTCAAGGGGGCGTTTGTGGCCAATGCCATGCTCTTTGATGGCACGCATGGCCTCAAGGCCGCACATAATACCCAGCGTGCCATCATAACAACCTCCCTGCGGAACGCTGTCAAGGTGTGAGCCCACCGTAACAGGAGAGAGGGGAAGTTCCCCCTCCAATCTACCGTAAATATTGCCAATAGCATCTTCACGGATGGTCATGCCAATGTCCTGCATAAGCCCTTTCACATAGGTTCTCGCTTGTGCTTCTTCCTCAGAAAACGCAAGCCGTGTGATGCCCCGACTTGGCAGTGCGCCAAAGGTGCTCACCATTTGCATTTCGTGTTCGAGTCGCTGTGCGTTAATCATCACCAATCCTTAAAATGCTAAGACAAAATAAGCAGCAAAAAGTGCTAAAATCATGCCCAAAGCAGTACGTTTAACCACTTCAATCGTAGTAACTTTTGCAAATCCTGCACAAATAATCGCAGCGCCCGCAAGGGGTGACATAGTACGGCCGATGGCACCACTAAGAGCCGAAAGCGATCCCATGCGTTCAATCGTTGTACCAAACTCTACCGCAAATGGTGTGACGGCTTTATTAAACGCAAATGCCGCCGCGTCGCCAGAACCTGTAACTACTGCGAGCAAAAAAGGACCAACAGTTGCACCAATGGACGCCATACTTGGATTAGAAATAAGTACAGAGATGAACGAATCCACCGCACCCAAGGCTTGAAGACCTGATACAAACACGGTTGCGGCGATGATAATCCCAAAAATCTGTGCGTACGCGCCACCCATGCCGTTAAAGAAACCATCAGATACTTTCGCAGGACTGGTGCGTGTGACAAGTACCGCCAAGAAAACACCGATGAGCATCGCTTGAGGCACACCCATTTTAAGTGCAGGAACCCAACCTGCAAAGCCAACCACCAAGATAGCCAAAGGAATGATGTTTACAAGGGCATAGAGTGGGTTAACTTTAAAGGTAGTATCCATCTGAAAATCTTTATCATCAGACACGTAGCCTTTGTGCTCTTTGAGGTACACAGCAAGCAAACCAAGGGCAATGGCCGCCACCACAATACTGCTAATCGTCGCTATTTTATGGGTGTTGATGACTTCTAGCACCGACACACTAGCCAATTCAGCGATGAAAGGGTTGTGGGAAAGTCCAGGGTTAAGCATACTGCCGTACGTTCCGCTAAATACCGCCGCGGCTGCCATGGCTGGACGCACGCCAGAGTGAATCAGCAAGGGGATAAAAATCGCCCCAACTGCCGCGGCACATCCTGCTGCCGAGGGAAGCGCAACGTTAATGGCAAAGGTCAGCAATGTGGCCGCTGGCACCAAGAAGATACCCGCGCGCTTAAGCACGCCACCAAGCATGTTGACCAAGTGTTTGTCGCACTCGGTAATCTTCAACACCGCCGCGAAGCCTAAAACCGAACAGATAGCCTGAATCAGGCCACCCGAAACCATCGTTTTTGCAAAAGCATCAAAGGCTTTCATGGGCTCTAGGGCGAAAGTCGCCATAAACACACCCGCGACCAAAAGCACCAACTTTGTATCGTATTTCTTGACTAAGAAATACACCACAGCAACAGTCGCCAAAAGGGCAACCACAATGCGTAACGTCTCCATAATTCCTCCTAAAAATGTAGTAACTAATTTATTTACATGTAACCCTTCACACCACCGGCTTAATCTTATGTTTCTCCGACAACCCGTAGTTCTTGGGTCGAATCATGTTCTCAGGTTTGATAATCTCATCCAATTGTTCTTTTTCTAAGAACCCTTTTTCTAACACAATGTCATACACTGACCGTCCACTCTGTAAGGCTTCTTTGGCCACGATGGTAGAGTTCTCATACCCAAGGTAAGGATTAAGGGCGGTGACTAACCCAATGCTATTAAGCACCAGTTCCAAACAACGCTCTTTATTGGCCGTAATCCCACACACACACGAAGTAGCCAAGGTTTCAAAAGCATTTTTCATCATGTTGATAGAGTTAAACAAGTTGTAGGCAATGAGCGGTTCAAAGACATTCAGCTGTAACTGCCCGCCCTCAGACGCCATGGTAATAGCCACGTCGGTGCCAATCACTTGATAACACACTTGGTTGACTACCTCAGGAATCACAGGGTTCACTTTACCTGGCATAATGGAACTTCCCGGTTGCATGGCAGGGAGGTTAATTTCATTAAACCCTGTACGGGGGCCTGAGCTTAAAAGGCGCAAGTCATTACAAATCTTAGACATCTTAGTCGCTACCCGTTTAAGCACCCCAGAAATCTGCACATACGCGCCCGTATCTTGGGTCGCCTCAATCAAATCTCCCGCTGTCACAAACGGACGTCCTGTCACTTCTTGGAGTTTGCTCTCTACGAGTTTGGTGTACTCAGGATGGGCATTAATCCCTGTCCCAATAGCTGTTGCTCCCATGTTCATCTCACGGACTAACTGTTGGGCTTCACGGATACGCTCAATGTCTTCGCCAATCATGACTGCATAAGTACGAAACTCTTGTTCTAATGTCATGGGTACGGCGTCTTGAAGTTGGGTGCGTCCCATCTTGATGACATCTTTAAACTCGGTAGCTTTCTTAGCAAAGGCTCCTTTGATGATGGCCATGGATTCGTTAAGTTCTCCAAGCTTTTCATACAAAGCCACCCGAAGGGCAGTAGGGTAGGCATCATTAGTAGACTGGGAAAGGTTGACGTCATTGTTAGGGTGGAGGTGTTTGTACTCTCCTTTAGCAAATCCCATAAACTCTAAACCAATGTTGGCAATAACTTCATTGGCATTCATGTTCGTCGAAGTGCCAGCCCCTCCTTGAATCATGTCGACCATGAACTGGTCATGGTAACGTCCCGCGATGAGTTCATCACACGCATGGCAGATAGCATTCTTTTTTTTCTCTGCTAACAGCCCTAGTTCAAAGTTGGCTAACGCGGCTGCTTTTTTTACTTTGGCAAGAGAAATGATAAAAGTAGGAAATTTACTTAAGGTTACACCAGTGATATGAAAGTTCTCCATCGCACGTGCGGTTTGTACACCGTAGTAGCAGTCATTGGATATTTCTTTGTCACCGATGAGATCGTGTTCGAGTCGGGTTGACATGGGGGTCTCCTTGGAAATGTATTTGGCAGTTAAGTGAGGTAAGTTTAGAACGTTAAAAGGATTTTGGCATGACTTTTTAGGCTTAAAATGGCGGTATTGTGTTTTTTCAATTTAAAAAATACTTATTTATATATTTTAATCTTATTTTGTAAGAAATTTTGTATAAAAAGAAGGCTTGAGATATTTTCTTAAAAAAAATATCTCAAGCTGAGGGTTAAATTTTAAATTGACTGAGGTGATGTTTAAGGTTTTCAGACAGATGGGAGAGATGTTCGCTAGCCTTTCCTACTTCTTTGGTGCTGCGGGTATTGGAAAGGGAGATGCGAGACACCTCTTTGAGATTTTCAGTGAGTTTTGCGGCTTGCTTGGTGCTTTCTAAGTAACCAGAGAGGGTTGTTCTTGTTTCTTGGATATTGTCATCCATCATCCTAACACTTTCTTTTAGCGTATCGTTGATGGAAGTTGACTGGGAAGAAAGGGTGTGCAAATTTTTAGAGGCTCGAAGCATTTGACCATTTGTTTCAACAATAGACTCAACAACAATATTGATGGTGCCATTGATTTCTGTAAGGCTTTTTTGTGTGCGTTCGGCAAGTTTTCGTACTTCGTCAGCCACGACAGCAAACCCGCGTCCATGGTCTCCCGCACGTGCTGCTTCAATGGCGGCGTTAAGGGCCAAGAGATTGGTCTGATCGGCAATGTCGGAGATGATAGTAAGCACCTCTTTGACGTCATTGGCACTAATGCTAATGCGATTAAGTTTTTCCGCAATCTCCTCTTCGTTTTGAGATGTGTGCAAGAGGGTGGAGTTAAGGGTGTCCATGTTGGTTCGAATATGATTGAGTGCTTGACTGGTGGATAGCAGGCGCTCTTCGTTGTTTTGCGTGGCATTTGAAGCATGATTGAGTGTTTCGGAGATATGCTGGCTTAAGGTGGTAGCATCATGCACCAGTGTGGCTTGGTTGCTAGAAAGGGTGATGACTGAGGTAGTGGTGGAAGAAAGTTCGTTGGCAATAGCTGCATTTTCACTGCTGCTTTGGTTGGCCTGAGTGATGAGTTGTTGAATTTTCTCAATAAAGAGATTGATTTCTTTGGAAATACGTGCGATTTCATCATCCCCTTTTACATGTAAACGTTGGGTTAGGTCGCCTTCTCCTCGAGAAAGGTCTTTAACGGTGGCAAATAACTCATCCATGGGTCGCATCATTGTTTTCAGAAGTCCTACCATTAAACCTACAGCTAGGGCGATAAACAGACAAAGAAGAAAAATACTTGAAACAAGGGCCTCCTTAGCGCTTTTGTAAATAGCTACTTCATCCAAAACCACAGCGACTACCCAGTCAAGGGTTTTAAGTGGAGCGGAAAAAAGTACCTTGGTGGTACTGTCTTGTTTAAAGATTTGCTTGTGGTATTGTCCAGAGGCTAAGCTAGGAAGAGAGTTACTTATAGCGGAAAAAGCAGCACTCTTTGCTTCGTCGCTTCCAAGGATGGACTGCAATTTTTTATTTAAAACCATGCTGTAGCCACCCTCTAGCAGTGCAACACCCATGATGGATTCATGAATGGTGTCAAGGGAAATATTGCCACACAAGATTCCAAGGGGAGTGCCTGAGGCGTCGCTGAAACGTTGTGCGAAAGTGATAAGCAGTTTTCCATTACTAACGCCAATGTAAGGCTCAGTAATGAACATTTCAGATGTTTGGATGGCGCTTTTAAACCATCCGCGGGTGCGGGGGTCAAAGCCTTCTCGGTTACGCAAATCATGGTCAAGCATGGTGCCATCTGTGTAGCCAAGAGAGACATGGTCAAAGCCCCCGCTGGCTTTAAGCAGTAGTAGTAAGTTGACAATAGCCTCTTTGTCGGCATGGGGGTTGAGCGAGGTGAGTTCATGGCTAAAGGCGGTAACGGCTTGCTGTTTGCCTTCGATCCATGTATCGATTTTTTCTTGGAGATTTTCAACCAAAAGGGTGTGTTCGGTGTCGCTAAAAGCGGTGATATTTTTTTCATTTTGCAGGTAATTAAAGACAGAAAGAATAAATAAACTACATCCCAATAAAACGCCGACACTAAGAAATATTTTTGTTTTAAACCCTAAATGCACTGTGATTCTCCTGATATTGCAAGCGCACCAAGGTTTTTAGCGCTTGAGGGTTTAGGGTCTAAAGCAACCCCGCCAGTAGCCCAATAGGGCAAAAGAGGCGGAAAGTGTAAACCTTCAAAAAGACATCTTTATGACTTTTAAGGTTTAAGATTTTTTAAAAAAAGAAAAAAAAGAAATACGAACTGCGTTACATGTAAGGAAAATCCCTTACATGTAACGCAGTGGAGAGAGGATGATGGTTAGTCCCGTAAAGGCTAAACCAAGGCGCACAAAGAGCGTGTGACGTTCGCCCACAAGGGCGTGGGAGAGCAAGGCAAGGCCAAGGGCGATTTTCAAAAAAGAGACAAAGGCGAGCCAAAAATGGGTTTGAGGGTAAAGAAGTGCGTCGTTGAGTAAAAACGCCACGGGGATGATGTACAGCCCAATGCCCAGTTTCATGGCCTTTGCCGCTACGCCAAACCACGGGGTTTGGGCCATGCCTGAAGCGATAAACACCGTCCCACACACGGGTGGCGTGATGGTGGAGAGTAAGGCAAACCAAAAGATGAACAAGTGGGCTTGCAAAGGCGCTAAGCCAAAATCTTCCAAGATGGGCCCAGCTACAGAGACACAGATGATGTACGCCGCGGTGGTGGGCACTTCCATACCCAAGATGAGGCAAGCAAGGGCGGTGAGTAGCAAGGCAAGCCACAATTGGCCATCGGAGAGGTACAAGATGGCAGAAGTGATTTTCACCCCAAAACCTGTGATGTTAAGCACCCCGATGATAATCCCTGCGCAAATGATGACCGAAGCGATGGTGGCAATCTGCCGTGACGCGGTGATGCACGCCTCCACAAAAGTACTCCAAAAACGCGCAAGGGAAGGTTGCCATGCGCGGTCCACGAGTAGCAAGGCCACGCTAATAAAAATAGCGTAAGCCGCGGCAAGTTGCGGGGTTTTTCCTAGCCCCAAAAGGGCATAAAGGAGTACGCCAAAAGGGAGGATGAAAAAAGGACTTAGTTGTAAAACAAGGCGTGTTTGGGGGATGTCTTCTTTGTTCATGGCCACAAGGTTGTATTTTCTGGCAAACACATCGATGCCAATCCACACCGTGAAGAAAAACAACAAGGCAGGAAAAATGGCCGCGGCCATGATGTTGGCGTACTTGGTGCCCAAAAGTTCGGCCATGATAAACGCGCCCGCGCCCATGAGCGGGGGCATGATTTGCCCACCCGTGGAGGCCACTGCTTCCACTGCACCTGCTAGCGAGGGCGGGTAGCCAAGGCGTTTCATGGCGGGGATGGTAAAGGCACCCGTGGAGGCGACATTGGCCGAGGCGGAGCCTGAGATGGAGCCAAAAAACCCAGAAGCCAAGACCGAGACCTTGGCCGCGCCCGCACGCAAACGGCCCGCGAGTTTGGTAGACATGGACATGAAGGCTGTCCCGCCTTCCCCCGCGCCCACAAAGGCGCCAAGGATGACAAAGATGGCGACCACATTAACAGAAACGCCTGTTAAAGAACCGTAAATGCCGCCCTCAGCGATGACAAGAGTGCCTAAAAAACTCTCAATAGGGATGCTCTGATGCCCAAACTGCCCAGGGATATGGTGCCCCCAAATCCCATACGCCAACGCAATGGCGGCGGTGAGAGGCAAGGCAAGCTTGATGGCACGCCGCGCCATTTCAAGGACAACAAGGAGCAACACAAGGGCAATGCCAAACTGCAAAGGCGTTTCCAAATACCCGTACTGGTCGCTGAGCATTTCGTGAAAAAAGACAATGTAAAAACTCGCCCCAAGCCCAAGAGTCAGCAACCCGTAGCCGCTGTAACGCGCAACGGCGGAGCTGGGCTGTTCGCTGAGTAAAAAGACCCACGGAAGCACCAGTGCGAGGTGCAAAGGGCGGGTGACGAGGTTGGGAAGCAAGCCTGTGAAGATGATGTAGAGGTGGAACCCAACGGTAAGAAATGCGAGGGTTGCCACCACGCACGTTTTAAGTGAAAAGCGCATGGACTAGTAGAGTCCTTCGGGGATGGTTGCACCGATTTCACGGTAGTATTTAAGCGCACCAGGATGCAAGGGGGCGTAAAAGGTGCCAAGCAACTCAGGTGTAATGGCTTTCCACCAAATGTTTTGGTGCTCAAGGCGAGGCTTGGACTCCCAAAAGGCTTTGGTGAGGGCATAGGCTGTCGCTTCGCTCATTTGAGTGGTGGTGTAAAGCACGACAGGCAAGGTGGTGGTGCTAAAGTCTTCTTCAACACCCGCGTAGGTGCCAGCGGGGATGACAAGTTTGTCGCGCTTGGTAAGGGCGATTTGCGCATCGCTCATGGAGAGGATGTGGATGTCCATGCTCGCCGCCGCTTCGATGACATTGGGTGCGGGGTAGGAACCCGACGTGGCAAAACCGTCGATTTGACCGTTTTTAAGGGCAGTTACAGCGCCTGAGAGTTCAGCGTCGATGAGTTTGACATCCTCTTTAAGCCCAAAAAGTTCGATGTATTTTTGTGCTTCATTGGCACCAAAACTGCCTTTGCCGATGAGTAGCGATTTGCCTTTGAGTGCTTCAAAGGTTTGGATACCTGATTTTTTAGCGACGACAAAGTGCATGGTGATGAAAGGAAAAGGAAAGAGTGAGCGAATGGAAGCGTAGTCACTGGGGGTGTCTTTTTCAAACATGCCTTTTCCCGCTTGAGCGAGGTTGACAAGACCCGGAGGTGTGGTGAAGAGGTAGTTTCCGCCCCGTCGGCGCGCTTCTTTGACGTTTTGCACAGAACCTTGGCTCTCTTCGATGGTGATAGAAAAGGCGTTGTTGGTGGCTTGGGTGATGGTTTCACCCACTTGCACGGCCATTTGGTAGTAAGAAGAGGCGGCTTTGGCGGCTTTGAGGGTGATGCGTTCGCTCGCGTTCGCGCCAAGCGCGAGGGCGCAAACAGCACACGCAAGAAGGGGTTTAAAAACCTTCATGGGTAACTCCTTGGGGTGATTTGTGATGGGAGATTGTAGCGCGTTAAAGATAAAGAGCGGCAAAAATGCTTTACCTTGGCTGAAATTTGCTTTTAAAAGCAGCCTCCATTGCCGCTTTCCAGACCAAAAAACGGGGGTTCTGGGTGGGGTGAAAGAGGAGGGAGAGGGTGCGCGAAATGGTGAGGTTAATGAGGGGCACGTGAAATAAGGTGCCCTGTTTGAGTTCGTTTTGCACCACAAAGCGGGAGAGGCACGAGAGGGCTTTGCGTCCTTTGAGGGCCTCCTTGATGGCTTCGTTGCTGTTGATTTCAAGGGCAACTTTGGGCCGTACTCCTTGGGGAAGTGCGTTTTCAAAGACCTCTTTGGTGCCCGAACCCTTTTCGCGCAAAATCCACGGTAAAGAGGCTAACGTGTCGATGAACACGGGAGTTTTGGCAAGGGTTTTGTCTCCGCAAACCACGATGAGCTCATCCGTGGCAAGAGGTGTTACACAAAAGTCTCCCTGGGGAACCTTGCCCTCCACAAACCCCGCGTCACTCTCGTGGGCAAGAAGCTTGGCGATGATGGTTTCAGAGTTCTCGATGCGCAAATCAAAGCGGGCATTGGGATGGGTGTGGGAGAAATCTAAGAGCATGGAAGGAAGCAAATAAGTCCCGATGCTTTGGCTCACCGCAAGGCGCAAATGAAAAAAATCTCCTTGGCGCAAGGTAGCCGCAAGCGCGGAAAGTTTGGCATGGAGTGGGGTCGCTTGGGCATGAAAAAGACGCCCTCGGTCGTTGAGAAACAGTTGCTTGCCTTGGCGTTCAAACAGCGCCCCGCCAAGGTCGCGCTCTAACTCTTTGAGGGAGAGGGAAAGGGCAGATTGGGAGATGCCAAGGGCTTGCGCGCTGTGGGTAACGTGCCCAAGGTTCGCAAGGGTGAGAAAGTGGTCAATCTGTTTGAGGGTCATAAGAATTTCCATTTATATTTTAAATGATTTTAACAAAATAAATATATTTTACTTATAAAATCCCAAGTGCTACAATTGCCTTTCAAAAGACGTTTGGATTCACCCTATTTCGAGACGCGTTATCCACAATGGGTACCCCAAAGCTAACGCTTTGGCCCATTGGGATAAAGTCTCTCTTGCGGGTGTTGGAAAACGTCTCACCTCCTTACATGTAAAGGAAAACAAGAATGTTTTGGCGCGGTTTGATAGTGTTATTTTTCTTAAGCGGCCTTTGGGGTGGACTTGCCCTTGTGCTCACTGCGCAAGGCTACCACGTTAGCCCGCTCATCACTGCGGTCCTTGGCGGGATGGCTACAAGTGCGGTGCTTCCGCGCCTTGGCACGTGGCTAGGGCAAAGTGGGGCGCTAAAACTTGGCACCAAAGAGTTGTTGCGCCTTGGTATCGTGCTGTACGGGCTTCACATTAGCCTTGAGCAAGTGTGGCATGTGGGTTTTGCGGGGGCAGGGTTGGCTCTTTTGGTGGTGACAAGTACCCTAAGCCTTGGGTGGTTTTTGGGGCAAAAAATGGGCCTAGACAGACACAGTGCCTTGCTCATCGGGGCGGGGAGTGCCATTTGCGGTGCCGCGGCGGTTTTGGCGGTGCAGTCGGTGATGCGTAGCCAGAGTGAAAAAGTGGTGGCAGCTGTGGCGACGGTGGTGCTGTTTGGGACGTTAGGGATGCTTGTGTACCCGTGGGCGCTCTCTGGCGTGGGAAATCCCTTTGTCCAAGGGCTTATAACGGGTGGTACCTTGCACGAAGTGGCACACGTGGTGGGTGCGGGGGCGGGACTCCCTAAAGAAGCCGCCGAGGTAGCGGTCATCGTGAAGATGATACGGGTGATGTTTTTGGTGCCTGTGCTGTTTGTGTTGTTGTTCGTCTTTAAAAGCAAGGGCGAAAACGGCGGTGTGCGGGAGGCGTTTCCGTGGTTCGCGCTTTTTTTCCTAGGGATGGTGGCGCTAAATTCGGCGATAGAGGTGCCTTTTAAACAGGTGCTTTTAGAGGTGGATACGATGCTACTTAGCATCGCCATGTGCGCTCTTGGACTAAACACCCACACCAAAACCCTCCGCCACATGGGCGCAAAACCCTTTTTACTAGCAAGCGTGCTGATGGTCTGGCTTGTGGGCATTGGAGCAGGGGTGGTGTGGGTTACCATGTAAGGGTGATTGTGGTGCAAAATGTGTTTTGGCTGGTGTATTAAGAGAAAACTCATTATAATAATGCATCAACAGACAAGGTATGAATGTGGCTATAAATTTTGAATGGGATGATAAAAAAGCAAAATCAAATTTGAAAAAACATGGCATATCTTTTGAAGAAGCAAGTACAGCTTTTGGGGATGAGCTCTCTATCACTATCGACGACCCACTCCATAGCGACGACGAAAATAGACTGATTTTGATAGGCAAATCAGCAATCAACAACACCTTGGTTGTCGTCCATTTGGAAAAAAGTGCGTCGATTCGGATTATCAGTGCAAGAAGAGCAACAAGCAAAGAGAAATTCTTTTACGAGGAGTGTTAAAATGAAAAAACAAAAAGAGATGCTTGACGAATATGATTTTAGCAAAGGCGTAAGAGGCAAATACGTGAAAGCGTATGAACAAGGGGTAAATATCGTCAAGCTCGACAGCGATGTGAGCAAAATATTTCCAGACACAAAATCAGTCAACGAAGCCTTAAGAACGTTAATACACCTCGTTTCAAAGCAAAAAAACACAAGCAGTAAAGGGCCTGCTACGCTTTAAGCAAACCCTTTACATGTAAGGCTTTTTCCTTACATGTAAAGCCCCCTAATATATCCACCCCACCTGTACTAACACCCTAGTATTGCGTTCAGGTTCGCTTTGCACTTTCTCTCCCCCGATGACTCTAGCGACTTGGACTCTAGTGAAAAACTCTTTGAACGCCGCTTGGTACCCTACGCCTATGTCACTTAGGTGTCTTGAACTTTTGCTACCACTGAGGCTGTTTTGCATCTTGGCGTAGCCTGTGTCTGCAAAGAGGCTAGCACGGTGGCTTATGCCCTGCACACTTGGCAGTGCGTAGAAGAGTTCCGCGCCCAAGATGTAGCCATTTTCCGCGCTATGTTCGCCATCAGGAAAGGCTCTCACCCCGTACGCACCTCCCAAGGAAAAGTCTTCTGACCCATCAAGGTTTTTGCCGCCTAGGGCATGTTGAAACCGAAGGCTGGTGGTGAGGGAGTAGGTTGGGTTAAAGTAAACCGACTGTTCGATGCTTCCTGCTAGTTTTGAGTATGACCCTTGTGTCTTGGCTCCCGCCGCATCTTGGGCTTTGGCGATGGTCTCATTGATGTTTAAACGCCCATGAGTAAGGGCAAGCGAAACCGTCGTGTTAGCATTAAGCCCCAAGAAAAGTCCCGTGCGGGTATAGTCTCCGCCAAGAGTGAGGGCATTGGACTCTTTGGGGGTTTTGACATTGGCACTTTGTATCTCATCTTCCATCTTTTTGTGGGCAAAGCCCATGGAGAGGTTGAGTGTTTCTTGACGGGTGCGGATGAGTGGATACGAAAGCTTTGCTTCAAGGGTGGTGGCATGGCCTAGGGCATCCAGGGCTTTGTACTCTTTGGCTAAGGAGTAAGTGGTGTGCGACGCACTCAGTTCTCCTCTTAAGCCATTGTTCATAAGAGGAAAGTTGTACGCCACTTTGCCATTTTTCAAATCACTTGTGGAGGAAAGCACGCCATTGAGGCTTAGCTTATCGCCATACCCAAAGGGTGAAAGGGCGTTAAGCCCAAGGTTGAGGCGGTACTTTCCTGTGTATCTACTTCCGTAGTTATCCCCGATGGCATAGGCTGTGTAAGGAGCAGTCGCTTCTGCTTGGATTAAAAAGTCACTGGTGCCTACAAGCGCTCCTGGCATGATGTCTGCCTTGGTGACCTTGGCACCGGGGGTGTCGTTGATGAGTAACATGGCGCGTTCTAGGGTGTTGACACTGATGATGTTGGCTTCTTTGACTGCATCAAGCAGCCCTTGGACGTTTGTGTCGTTGACTAGGGAAGTGTTGGAGAGGGTAAAGGCACCATAGTTTCCCTCAATCACCGCAAGCGTAAGGGTGTCCTCGGCAATGGCATCTTGGGGAACATACGCCCTTGCGACAAAGTACCCTTTGCTTCTGTAGTGCGCAGTTACCGTCGAAGCGATGCTTTTAAGCCCTTCAAAGGTGTGTGCTTTTCCAAGAGAGTCTTGCACTAAGGTTTCTAACTCTTGACTTGGGATGTGCGCATTGCCCTCAAACACAATGCGCGCGATAAACACCGTCGCTTCCCCGCTAGGTTGTGCTGTGGGCGTGGTCCTAGAAGGGGTCGGGGAGAGGTCAGGGATTTCGTTATTGACCCCTTCTTTTTCTTGGACAATCTTAGGCACGATGAGCTGTTTTTCAATGTCCCCAATACGCGGAGGCGCGGCCAAAAGGGCGGTGGTTACACAAAGCAATAGGGTAGTTGTAGGTTTCATCTTGTTTCCTCTTGGTCAACATAATCAGGCAATCGTACACCCCCGTTGATGATAGCAATGTTTCCATTTCCCCAAAAAGGCAAAGGGCCACTCGCCGCTACTACAGGTGCAAAGGCTTGGGGACTTTGTTGCATCTGTTGCACAAAGGCAGTAGAGACAAGGCTAGCGGTACCGTTTTCAATATGGGATACGTCGGGTGTGGGTGGTGTTGGTTGTGGATTAGGTTGTGGTGTTGGTGTCGCACTAGTGATATTTGCTGTCGTAGTAGCTGTATTAAGTGCTAGCAGATAATTACCTACAACTCCTCCATTGTCTCCATCGCTTAGCGTGTAGTCTATGGCTGTGACGGTTTTACTATTTCCCACTTCAGCATTCTCAAAACTAGCCGTACCGTGACCTAGCGTAAGGGTTTCCGTTCCAACCAACCCAGATAAACTTCCCCAGTTGGTCATCACCACGCTGGTCGTGCCATCGTAGATTTTATTATCAGCTACAAGGCCTGAGATAGTAAGTGCTTTTTGAGCGATATCTGCTGTGGCAGTTGTTTGGTCGGTGATGATGTAATTATCTTTATCAGCTCCTGCATAAGTGTTGGTGAGCGTGACCGTTTTCCCTGTTCCTGCATTTTTATCAGTAAAGACTCCCGATGAAGAGACGGTTAATGTGTCTCCATCAATAAGTCCAGTTTTGATAACACTAGCAGTATTAACTGTTGCTGTTAAGAGTCCATCGTAGGTTTTATTACTTGCACTAATACCTGAGATGGTGAGTGCTTTTTGAGCGATATCTGCTGTGGTGGTTGTTTGGTCGGTGATGGCATAATTATTGACATCTGCTCCCCCGTAAGTGTTGGTGAGCGTGACCGTTTTCCCTGTTCCTGCATTTTTATCAGTAAAGACTCCCGATGAAGAGACGGTTAATGTGTCTCCATCAATAAGTCCAGTTTTGATAACACTAGCAGTATTAACTGTTGCTGTTAAGAGTCCATCGTAGGTTTTATTACTTGCACTAATACCTGAGATGGTAAGTGCTTTTTGGGCGATATCTGCTGTGGCAGTTGTTTGGTCGGTGATGATGTAATTATCTTTATCAGCTCCTGCATAAGTGTTGGTGAGCGTGACCGTTTTCCCTGTTCCTGCATTTTTATCAGTAAAGACTCCCGATGAAGAGACGGTTAATGTGTCCCCATCAATAAGTCCAGTTTTGGCAACACTGGCAGTATTAACTGTTGCTGTTAAGAGTCCATCGTAGGTTTTATTACTTGCGGTGATTCCTGAGATGGTAAGTGCTTTTTGAGCGATAGTAAGCGCTCCTGCGGTATTCCCAATGCCCGCTTCTGTGTACCCGCTTTTAAGAATATCGATAGTGATATTGCTGTAGGTTCCTGCATTTTTAAACCCTGTTGTGCTACTGCTATCATAGATAAAGGTGTAGTCAGTTCCCAATACCCATGAAGCGTAACTTGCACCAAAGATGGACGAGGCACTCCAAAAATCTGCAAGATTATAAATACTGCCATTATAAGTGTGGTTTTGGGTGCTTAGGGAATAGGAAAGATTTATAGGAGACATTGTCCAAATGGTCGCCCCACCCAAGGTGAGCGTTGGATAGGCTCCATCGGTGCCTGTTATATCCCAACCCGCAAATGTGGACAATGTTTGCATCTGCGCAGTGGTTTTACCCACACCGCCTCCTACTGAAGTAGCTTGCCCTGTGGTTTGTGTATCCCAGAAGCTGTTTGTGATAACTCCACCTTCTTTTCTTCCCATGAGTCCACCGACATGGGAAGCTCCCTCATTTCCCGTAACCATTCCAGTGGCATAGCTATTTGTAATGGTTACAGTACTAGCAGTTAACCCCATAAGTCCACCAAGGTAGTCAGTTCCTGTAACACTCCCAGTGGCATAGCTATTTGTAATGGTTGCAGAACCACCTCCTACAAGCCCGCCGATACCCCCACCATCTCCCCTAACACTTCCGCCAGCATAGCTGTTGTTGATGGTTCCAGAAAGAATATATCCCACAAGCCCACCAGCATAAGAACTAGGATTTTTACCCATAACATTTCCACTAGCATAGCTGTTGTTGATGGTTCCAGAATGAATATACCCCACAAGCCCACCGACGCTCGATATGCCTGTTATATCTATACTAGTAACGCCAACATTTTGTATCGTGGCACCATTATTTATATAGCCAAAGAATCCAACACCACTTGTGGTTGGGCGATTGATAAATAAGCCCGCGATAGTATGTCCTAACCCATTAAAGCTTCCTGAAAAACGGTTGACATTATCTCCGATAGGCACAAAACCCATTGCAACATTTGCTGTGCCAGCATTATTATCATGATCTCCAACATTCCAGCCAGAAGTCACACTTGCGTCTATATCGCTTCCTAGTTCGTACTTTCCAGCCAGTGCTTGATTCATCCATTGGAGTTGGTTGACATTGTGGATGATGACTTTACCGTTTGCATTAAAGATGACTTTATCTCGGACATTGGCGGCATTAAAGTAAACACCGCCGTTCGTGGTGTTGGTGTTTTCAATGGCGGCATTGACGTAAATCTCATCCCCTGCGGTGAGTTTAAGTTGTGTGGCCGTTGCCCATGTAATGTTTTCATTGACGGTGATGTCATAAACTGCTTGAAGTTCTATATCAGCTGTGCTTAGTGCATTTTGAATGGCTGTTGCACTCACACTTTCGCCACCTACGCCTCCGCCTGCGGATTCGATAGTGATATTATCTGGGTCAATGAGCCATTTTGCGGTTTTAATGATAGTGCTATCTTCTACATGTAAAGATTTTCCCGAAGTCTCGATAAACCCACCAGAGGCATCAAGAGTGCCATCTACATGCGCACTTCCCCCATGGGCAAACAACACAATCTTCCCCTTAGCATCCTCAAGCGACCTAGCTTCGATGATGCCTGTGCTATTTACCACACCTTTAAGCAGTTCGTCCACTGCATTGGTAGTGAGGTACACTTCTCCGCCGTCTGCTTGGATGGAGCCGCTGTTTTTAACAAGGGCGTCTAGGACTCCTTTGTTTACCGTGAGGTTAAGCAAAGAGTTGCCGTTGAGGTTAATGCTCACCGTATCAGCACCCACAAGATGCACATCACCCCTTAGGGCATGAATGCTTCCTTGGTTTTGCACCTCTTTGCCTGAAAGGATGGCATAGCCTTCGCTAGAGATGGTGATGGTACCTAGGTTGAGGATGGCGTTGTTAGAAGCACCGCTAAAAGTGTAGTTTCCTGCGTTAAAATCAGCATCGCTCAAGGAAGAGGTAGTGGCTAACAGTCCTGCGGTGTTGATGGAAGCGTTTTTGCCAAAGAGCACGCCGTTACTGTTTAAAAGCCACACTTGACCGTTGGCGCTCAGTGCACCGTCGATGACACTGCGTTCATTGCCAACAACACGGTTAAGGGCGATAGCATTGGCGCTAGGTTGCACAAAGTTGACGGTTTCATTTGCCTTGATGCTAAAATCTGTCCAGTTGATGGCGGCTTTTTGGGTGCTTTGGGTGATGGTCGTCACAGCACCGCTTTGGGTGATGTTTGCGCTTCCGCTGGTCACCACACCGCCACTTGGAGCGGCTTGGAGTAAAGAAGCACTAGCAACAACAGCACTCACCACCAGTGCTATCTTGCCACCTTTTAAGATACGAAAGCGAGAGCTGTAGTCCAGAGAAAATTTCATCGCAACGCCTTTAGTGATTATTGCAACAATTATAATACACGCGCGTTTGAAGCGCGTTTGATGAAACTGAGGATTTGCTTAAATATGACGTCAAAATAGCCACGATGCCTTTTTCGGTGTAATGTTAGCCTTACATGTAAATGTTCATAACTCTTTACATGTAAGGCTAAACAGTTACGTTGCGTTTATTTTTGTATAAAATACTTTACATAGTGCCTACTTGTTGATAAAATGACTACTATTTTATACAAAAAGGCCTTGTATGGATTTTCAAGAATTAGCCCAAGAACTCTCACGACTACGCAAAAGCAAAAATATTTCCCAACCCATCATGGCGACCCATTTGCACATCTCAAGAGCCACGATAAGTAATTTTGAAAATGGTTCAAGCGCCGATGTGGGGCTTAAAAAAATGATGCAAAAAGAGAGATTTTAGAAAAGCTTGTGGGTGAGCTTTAGGCTACACAAATCCCTTACATGTAAGGGATTGTTAGTGCCATAGAGGTTCCGTTGTTGTGAAAAAACTTCGCGTCTGTTTTGAATTTGTTTTTGACTAGGGTAGTGATGATGTCCATCCCGATGCCCAAACGTTGCGGTTTTTCGTTGAAACCTATGCCGTTGTCTGAGATTAAAACACGGATGCACGCCTCGTCTTGGCTGATAGTTACGGTGATTTTGGGTGAAGCTATGCCCCTAAAAGCGTACTTGATGGCGTTGCTGACAAACTCGTTGATGATGATGCCAAGGGTGATGGAGTGGTGGGCGCCTAGGTAAAATTCAGGCGAATGCACCTCTTTTTGTATGTCTAGCACCGAACTTGCCAAAAGGTTGTCTAGCAAAGCGGTGACATAGTGTTTGACTTCCAATGTTTTGTGGGTTTCGTTTTGGCGGAGTTTGTCGTGGGCTAGGGAGATGGCGGCGATGGTGTTGTGGATGTCTTCTAAGGACTGGGAGGTGTCTTTTTGCAAGGAATGCAACGAAACGATGCTCGCAATCACTTGAAGGTTGTTTTTAACCCGATGGTCAAGTTCTCGATACAAAAGCTCTTTTTCTCTTTCGGCTTCTTTGCGCGCCGTGGTGTCACGACTGACGCCGTGGTAGCCGACGATGGCATTGTTTTTGTCATACACGGCTTTTGAGACCACTTCGCCCCAGATGAACGAACCGTCTTTGCACCTGTGTTGCACTTCAAAGATCGAGTGGAGGTCATTGACCGCCGCTTCTTTGCTCTCTTGCCTTTGTTTGATGCGCTCCATGACGATAGCGATGCCCTCATCCGTAAACATTTCAAAAACATGGCGGCCTACCAACTCTTCGGGTTTAAAGCCCAGTTTTTCTTCCACGGAAGGGCTGATGTAGGTGAGAAAATGGTCGCTATTGGTTTTCCAAATCACATCGGTGACATCTTCGGTAAGCTCACGGTAAAGGGTTTCGCTGGTTTTGAGTTTTTCCTCTGCGTGTTTGCGTTGGCGAACTTCCCGCCGCAATAGGTAAATCCAATACCCCACCAGCGCAAATGCTAGTGCAATAAACAGGCCATATTTCGTCAGTGTTGCACCGCTTATCCCGTGGTCGAGACTTAACCAATGCTCAAACATGGCGTCAAATTCTTCTTTGGGGATAGTCGCCATCGCTTTTGTCAAAATGGGAGCAAGGGGTTCGTTTCCTTTGGTAAGGGCAAATGCTTGGTGGCTAACGTATTCGGTTTGACCCGAAAAACGCAGGGTGTTCAAATGGTTTTTTTTGATGACGTAATCCACGAGGTTTGCGTCGCCCACATACGCATCGGCTAATCCACCCGCTACCATCTCTAGGGCTTCTTTGGTGCTAGACGCAGGTACCAGGAGGATGGTGGGGTATTTATTTTTCATAAATTCTTCCATAAAATAGCCCCGCTCAATGGCAACACGTTTGTTGGCGAGTTGTCTCAAACTCCCAACAAACGGCCCTTTCCCGTTGTCGACAATAATAGTAGACGCGTTGTGGTAAGGTTCGCTAAAGGTCAGATAGGTTGAACGTTCTGGCGTTTTTACAATACTTGTAATCATATCCAGCTCCCCTTTTTTCGCCAGCGCCAATACCTCCTCCCAAGATTTATCTTTCAGTATGTCAAAACGTAACCCAAGTATTTTTTCAAGCTCACGCATATAATCTACCACTACGCCAATATAATTACCCTCTTTGTCCACCCACTCATAGGGCGCATACAAAGGGTCCATCCCCACGACGATGCGAGGATGTTCGGCGATCCATTGCTTTTCCTCTTCGCTAAGGTGCAGTTGGGCTGATTTTTCCGCTAGGGAGGTGGCGGCATACGCGTGAACCCACAGAAGCAACAGGCAAAGAAGGGTTCTCATGCTAGCCCGTCCACTTTGCAGCCAAGCCCGCTAGAGTGCTCAAAAATCGCATGGTTTAGTTTTTTTCTCAAGCGGTGAATCAGCCCTCTTCTGGTGGAGGTGCTCGTAGGCGCATCGCCCCAAATGTAGTACTCTATGCTAGGCATGGAGACGAAAAATCCTTTGCTAAGGTAGCACAGGTGAAAGAGGTCGGACTCTTGTTTGGAGAGGATGATGTGTTGGTTTTTGTAAAAAAGCATCCGCGTTTCTTTGTTGTAGGTAAAATCCGGATTTACGTTTTTGTTCCTAAGGTTCGTAGCAACAAGTTTGAGCGCGGCGTTGAGGTCGATCTCCTTAAACGGCTTTGTGATATACGCGGCAGGATGGGTGTCCAGTGCTTTTTCGACCATCTCATCATCCCCGTACGAGGTGAGGTAGATGACGCAAAAATCGCCCATTTTTTTGAGGTGCTTGACCACGTCTATGCCTGATTCGTTGTTTTCAAGCTTGATGTCGCTTAAGACAACATGGGGTTTGTTAGCGCGAAAAAGCGCACAAGCCTCGTCAAAATTCCCCGCATGACCCGTCACTTCAAACCCTTTATTCTCCAACATTTTGGTCAGATTTAAAGCGATAAGAGGCTCATCTTCGATAATCATCACTTTAAGCATGGGCACCTTTTTACTGGGCTTTGTAAGAAGTCTATTATATACATGTAGGATGAAATTTCATTGAGATTGGGTGTTTTGTGGCGTTTTTTACACTCCTGCTGCCATGGCTTGCATATTTTTAGCACTCTCATGCAAAGCTTCGAGTTCTTCGGGGAGGAGTTTGTAGTTGAGGATTTTACTTGCCCCTTTGCGGGTGATGACCACAGGGACGTTGAGCACCACGTCATGCAAGCCGTATTCGCCCTCCAGATAAACGCCCAAAGGAAGTACGGAGTGTTCGTCGTTGGTGATGGCACGGATGATGCGAAAAACGCTTGCGGCGGTGCTGTGGTTGGTGTTGCCTTTTTTGTGAAAGACTTCGTAGCCCGCGTTGATGACATCGCGGTAAATCTGCGCGCGATCAAGCGGTGGCAAGCCATTAAGGGAACAAAAGGTGTCTACATCCAGCCCGCAAATGTTGCAAATGCTCCACGGCAATGTGCTTCCTTTGCCGTGTTCGCCGAGGATGTAGCCGTTGATGTTTTTAGGGTCGATGCCCACTTTTTGACTGACAATCTTCATAAACCGCGCTGTGTCCACCAAGGTGCCCGCACTGATGAGCCGCTCCCTTGGATACAGCCCTTCTTTGTAGGCGATGTGTGTCAGCACATCCACGGGGTTGGTCACCATGACGAGGATAGCGTGGGGTGCGTGGGTGTGGAGTGTGCGGACAATCTCACGGATGAGCAAGGCGTTTTCACCCAAGAGTTCGTCTCTGGTTTGGTTGCCTTTGAGCTGTGCGCCCGCGGTAATGACGATGACATCACACCCTGCACAGTCTGCGTAACTCCCACTGTGCAAATGGGTGTTGCGCGCGTAGGTAAAAGACTCCACGTACGAAAAATCCGCCACTTCACCAAGAGCTTTTTCCTTGTTGCGGTTGACTAGGACGATTTCTCGCACATTGCCCAACGTCAACAAGTAATTCACCAGTTCAACCCCAACCCCACCCGCTCCGATGACTCCAACGCGCATGTATTTCCTTTAAAATAAGGCGAAGTATAGCACGCCAAAGGGGTAAAAAAGGTGCTAAAAAATGGACACTTCTTGCAAAAATAAACCCATTACATGTAAGGGAATTCCCTTACATGTAAACTTAGCTTTGAAACTGATTGAGCTTGGTGTTGAGGTTTTCAGAAAGTCGCGAAAGGTGGTCTGCTGCAGAGGCAATCTCTTCCACACTGCGCGCATTTTGGCTTGTGAGGGTGTTGATGTTGGCTACCATGCCGACGATTTTGTCCGTATCTTTGGCGATTTTCACCGCGTTGCTCGCACTGCTTGTCACAGAAACTACCCCTTCTTCCATGAGTTTTGCCGTTTGCAAGATTGTCGTCTCCACGCCATTTGACACCGCAAGCAACCCTTGCACGCCCTTGGCGTTATGGGTCATCTCGCCCGAAGAGTCCACGATGGACTGGACAATGACGTTGATCGTCGCGTTAATCTCACTTAGGCTCGTTTGCGTCCGTTCTGCGAGTTTTCGCACCTCATCCGCCACCACGGCAAACCCACGCCCGTGCTCTCCGGCGCGTGCCGCTTCGATAGCCGCATTAAGCGCAAGCAAATTGGTCTGGTCGGCGATGTCGCTGATGACGGTCAAAATCTGCTTCACCTGCTCCGCATCCACGCTCATTTGCTCCAATTTTTCCGCCAAAGACGTTTGGGCGACACTGGCTTGCTCCATCTCATCGCGCAGGGTTGTAATCTCGCCCTTCGCTCCTTCGAGTTGGCGTTGGGCGGTGTTCATGGTCTCTTTACTTTGGGTTGAAAGGGTCGCACTCTCCTCCACAAACCGTTTAATCGCCTCGATGTCTTGGATGGTTTTTTCCACAATCACACTGCTTTGCTCCGCATTTTTTCCAATCTGCATGCTCGTGGAACTCAGCTCATGGGAAACCGACGCGTTTTCATTGGAAGAGTGCTTGGCGTCGGTGATGGTATGTTCCAAGGTCTCAATCAAGCTGTTAAAGCTCTGCACAATCTGGGAAATCTCATTGTCTTTTGCATACTTGATGCGAAAACCAAGGTATTTTTTGCTCACAAACTC
>NZ_JAFHKK010000022.1 GCF_016937535.1 Sulfurospirillum tamanense
GACAAAGACCTCAACAACCACGCGGGGAGCCTCATGAACACTACCAAGGAGTACATAGACACATGTGCGCCAATCGATCCCAATCCTTTTGTGGTGGGTAAAATGTACTGCGGGTGGGACCGCAAAAATCAAGCGGCTAGAGCTATTATCGTCGCGTTTGATGTGCAGCCAAGTGAGCTTGTGACCTATGATGCAGCTAGGGTAAAAGAGGAACTTATGGCCCAAGAGCTTTGGCGCACAGATGGCATCGAGACGCACGAGCCTGAGTGTAAATAATCTTATGCCAGAGTGATTTTGCTCTGGCGTATTTTGTTTGACATTTAATTTTTTTCGTTTAACATAATGACACTATTTGTCATTATGTTAAACTATACTGTCAAAAAATAAAAAGGAATCACAATGTCTGGGTTGTTTCAGTTTTTGACATGGGTAGAGGTTGTGGGCGCTCGCAATGACATGGAATCAAATGCCAGAGAGAGCCAATTGCGTGCCCAAGCGCAAGAGCGGCAAAGATTTGAAGAGAAAGTCAAAGAGCAGTTCCGTAAGCTTTACGAAACCCAAAGCATCTATAGTATTGACCCAGAAGTATTTGATAAAATAGCTGCAGATGCCAATAGTATGTATCAAATGAGCAAACGAAGAACTCCCCCAGAATATGCTATTTTCAAGCCCATGATGGGGTTGGGGGTGTTTTGGGTGCTAGGGTACAATATAGATGCCTTTAAAGAACTTTTAGAGCGCCCTTCTTTTGCCTTAAAGATTTTTTCTCTTGGCGGGTTTGTTTTTTTGATGTTTATTGGCATTGGACTTGTGTTGGGGTTTTTTGATAGCAAAGAAGCAAGAAAGCGTTTTTTTGCTAATAAGGAAGAACTTGTTTTTTCTTTGAAAGCTTTGCATAAGGAGTATGGGATGCTCTCCTTGTATGGCATGCGGCTTAAAGGAGAGATTGATAGGCATGTCAAAAGTCTTTATTTGCTCTTATCGCAAGAAGACCCTGTGCGTGCGCAAAATGCCTTAAAGCTTATATATGAGTACTGCAAGATGCCTAAAGACACTCCCGTGCGCATGGACTATAATTTTTCTCTTTTAGGTTGGGTGGATGAAAAAATCGAGCAAAAATATCGAGAGCTTGGGCCTTATATAAATGACAATAAATGACATTCGTGTGCTATACTTATTGAAAAAGGAGTGCTAGTGCGACAATTTTTTATCTTACTCAATCACCTTTTATTGCCAGAGCAAGAAAGAGAAGCCAAGGAGAAGTGGGGCGCTACGTCCTTTGTGAATCTTTCTGACCAGATGTGGAAAAGCATACCCTCGGGTGCTGAGTCTGTTTTGTCTTATGTGGAAAAGTATCAACAGGCCCTTGAGGAGCAGGGAAAAAAGGGCGACCTTCTGCTTGTTCAAGGTGATTTTGGAGCAACCTATGCTCTTGTGCGATTTGCCCTAAAGCGAGGAATAGTGCCGTTGTACGCAACTACCGCGCGCCACTCTAGGGAGGTGATAGAGAATGGGCAGGTGAAGATTGAACGCATTTTCTCCCATGGACGTTTTAGAAAATACGAGGAGACAACATGAGTAGTCCTGCGAGTACAAAAGTCGGCCATCTGTTTAGACTTTTTAAGAAACTTTACGACGGAGAGGAGCTTTACCCGCAAAAAGATGGTCTTGCCAAAGAACTAGATGTGGATGTGCGGACATTGCGGCGATATCTCAATGAAATACACACGCTTTATGGTGAGGTTATTTTGGTTGAGAAAAAACGGATGTTGCGAGAGGGTAGACTAGTGGGTGTGTATCGACGCATCAAAGAAAAAGAAGATTTGCCAAAGGTTGTGAAGTTTTTGATGGAGGAGTCAAATGAGTTAAGCTGGATTTTGCCTCTTATTTTAGAAAACGACCCATCTCTACTGCGTGAAGAGAAAAAAGCAGTGAGAGAAAAAGTTGAAAAGATGGTGGCTCAGGATAAGGAGTTGTTTTTGTTTCGCTCTAACCCCTTTGAAAATGTCGGTGACCCTGTGCTAAATAATTGTTTTACTAAATTAAAAACGGCAGTAAAAGAGCGGGAATATCGCAAAATCATTTACATGTATAGCCAAGAAGAGGTGCTAGAAAATGCCAAATGCCTAAAACTTATATTCTCTGAAAACAATTGGTATGTAGCGGTTGAGACAGAGCAAGAGGAGCTACGCATGTTGCGCGTTGCGTTTATCAAAGAGGTGCAGTATGCGCAAAAACGCAACGCATACCCCTTGCATATTTTGCACAAATATCATGGATTTTTTGAAACGATTCAAAACCCCTTTACCTTGCATGGAGTAGCTCGAAAAACAGCTATCTTGAAGGCTACTCCAGGGATTGCAAGGTATTTTAAAGAGGGCATGAAGCAATTTTTTGTCTCTCAGCAATTCATCCAAGAGCATGGAGATGGGAGTGTGGAGTTTAGGGTGGACTACACGCAAGATATGGAGATATTGCCATTTATCAGGAGGTGGTTACCTGATATTGTGGTGTTAGAACCATCTGGGCTTAAAAAAGCATTGGTTGAAAACTTACAAGCCGCCCTTAGGGCGCATAAAGAGTAAAGGAGGAGAATGAAAGCAAGATTTGTGCGGGATGCTCACGGTATTGTGGGCGCGCTTTTTGGTACAAAACAACTTAGTTTTAAGAATTTTTTATTCGTGTTGGCGGTGGTTTTTTTTATCGCTTGGTTGCCTGATGGAATTATTAATCTTTTCGTGCAACAAAAAACGTGGGTCGGCATGATGCAAATAGGCGTTAGCCTTGGGATTGGATTATGGATACGTGAGGTAATTAATGAGGCGGCCAGAAAAGCAAGAAGCCCTTTGGGGGTAGATACGCAAGAAGCCAAAGGGGCAAAAGGACTGGTGCTGTTTTTGAGCGATAAAAAAGGAGAAGAAGGCCTGAGGAACTCTGTTTTTGAGGTCGTTTCAAATAGGAAAATGCCCTTATGTGCACTATGGGCGCACAGGGAGAGTCTTGAAAGAGTGTTGGTCGTTGCTTCAGAAAAGAGTATTAAGGAGAGGGATGATTTCTTGAAAGAAGTGAGGCACTATATGCCAAAACTTGTGGAAAAGATTGTATTTTTAGAGGAGCACGGGGGCGACTTTAGCGATGCGGAAATGATTTACGCTTTGCTTGAAAAGACTTTTTTGAAGATAGAAAAAGAGATGAAGATTCGCCCCAGGGATGTTGTTATTGATGTGACAGGAGGTTCAAAAATCGTTTCTATCGCAGGGGCTATTTTTGCATTGCCGATGGATAGACAGATGCAATATGTCGATGGCGATGGCAAGGCTAAGGTATATGACATGTGCTACAAGGAGGGGTGATGTCTAAAAATAGAACTACTCCCTATACAAAAACCCAAACGGTTTGCGGAATAAGGAGGGTTTGTAGCCGGTGATGGCGCCCCATGTTACTAGAATTCCCAGTGTGAGCCACAAGGGTGCGCCAAATAAGCTAAGGACTACATAGAGCAAAAAAGCCACGCCTATGATGATGGCAAAATCTAAGAAAAAATGCATCGGATTACTCTTTTTTTCCATGGCCCGCTCCTGTGTTTTGGGTGATTATAGATGATTTTTTATTACATGTAAAGCCCGCTAGAGGTCGCATCCCATCAGGAGATACGGATGTTCCAAAAGGCTACGTTCTTCATAGACACTAAACCCAAGTGCGCTGTAAAATGCTGCAAGTGCGAGCTGTTTGGCATCGGCCACGAGCCAAAATTTGTCGTGCCCGCGCGCTCTTCCTAGCACTTTACCCTCTTCGATGAGTCCCTTGGCGATGCCGCGCCCGCGAAAAGCCTCGGCGGTGGCAATGGCGTCAAGGTACCAGCCATTGGGCGGACACTCTTGTTCAAAAGGCACCTCTCGCCCCAAAAAATGCAAAATGGGCACGTCCAATGCGCACGCCTCCGCTCCAGCGTAAAGGACCATCGCCCCTGCCACTTCGCCCCCTTCTTCATACACCCAGATGTTTTCAGTGCTCAGCCGACATGCGCTCATCCCCATGTAGCGCGCAAGCACCGCTAGGGTTTTCTCATAAGAGCTCTCTCCTGCCAACCCATGGGCAATCTCTCCCATGGCCAAATACAAAAGGGGTGCCAACGCTTTTGTGTCTTCGTGGCGCGCTTGTCGTATCATTTTGCCTCCATTTTTGGGCGATTATAGGCGATTTTTCCTTACATGTAAAGGCATTTTTGCTACACTTTTGCCATGCAAACCCTGACCGAAGTCGCCAATGCGACCCTTGAGATTAAAAAATCCACCTTTCACGCGTACCTTGTACCTTTTGCAGACTTTGAAATGTGGCGTGAAAAGCTCAAATCCGACCACCCAAAAGCCCGCCACATCGTCTGGGCGTACCGTGCGTTAAACGCCTACGGTCAGATTGTTGAAAACCAAACGGACGATGGTGAGCCCAAAGGCACCTCTGGCCCTCCTGCGCTTAATGCCTTGCGCGGCGCCCAACTCATCGACGCGGCCGTGCTTGTGGTGCGCTATTTTGGAGGCATTAAACTAGGCCCTGGAGGCTTGGTGCGCGCTTATGCAGGAGCAACCAACGCGGCCATCGACGTTGCGGCACTTGTCCCTTTTGCGCCCAAGCGCGACGTGCGTTTTTACGTGCCTTATGCTTTAGTGCAACGGGTGGAGTATTGGGTAGAAAAAGAAGGGTGTGGCACAAAAGAGCGGGTGTTTGACGCTACAGGGGCGACGTGGACGCTAGCACTCACAAAAGCGCAAGAAGAAGCTTTTGTGAGCTTTACCTGCGCTTTTGAGCAAGAAGGATTGGTATGGTTATGAGGCGACCATTTGTACTTCGACGGTAATTTTCACCTCATCCCCTACGACAACACCACCCGCTTCTAGGGCACGATTCCATGTGAGTCCAAAGTCTTTGCGGTCTACTTTACCCTCAAGGGTGAAGCCGACACGCTCTTTGCCCTGCATGTCTGCAATAATGCCGTTGATGGTGGTCTTGAGTTCCACGGATCGCGTAATGCCGCGGATGGTCAAGTCGCCTTTCATTACGCCAACGTCACCGTTGGCAACGTAGCTTTTCATGACAAAGGTGAGGGTAGGGTGGTTAGCCGCGTCAAAAAAATCAGGGCTACGCAAGTGGTCATCCCGCTTTTGATTGGCAGTATTGACACTTGTTGTGTCGACGGTGGCTTTGAGTTCAGAAAAGGTCTTTGTGGCAGGGTCAAAGGCGAATGTCGCTTTGTAGCTATCAAAGTTACCTTTAACACTAGAAATCATCAAATGTTTAACAGAAAACTCAACGCTTGAGTGGGCGCCATCAAGAACGTAGTCTTTAGCCGAAGCACCAGTAAGAAAAAGAGCCAAGAAGAGCAAGGAAACGATAAATTTTTTCATAATCAATCCTTTTTAATAAAATTTATCAATTATAATCCTGCTCAACTTAATGCGTATTATGACAAACTGCGTAGTTTAATCAGTTAAGCTAGCCCAAATTTAAGCATCACTCCAAAGAGCATACTACTGCAAAGCCCTGCAATTACACCAGCAATCACATCGTCCCCCATGACACCCAAGCCACCTTTGACGTGTTTGTCAATGCGCCCGATGACAGAGGGTTTCCAAATGTCAAAAACTCGAAACAGCACGATGCTAAATACCCACTGGGCTAAGGTTCCTGAGCTAATGCTTAGCGCTATCCACACGCCAACAACTTCATCAATAACAATGGATTTATCGTCATGCGGCCCACCTGCTGCTTCGTAAGCATCGATTTGTTTGATGCCAATGATAGCCAAAAGCAAAGCACCTAAAAATAGCGTTTCAAGGCTGAGGTATTGGACGATGGGCACAGCAACAGCCGCGCCCGCCAAGGTGCCAACTGTGCCAGGGGCTTTAGGAAAGCGCCCCGAGTAGAAAAATGTTAAAAAAAGCTCACGCATAACAGTCCTTAAACAAGTGAAGTGGTTTGGTAAAGTTTCATCAGTTCTAAGTAGAAGTCTTTTTCATCGTGGCTTTCCAATAGCCCGGCGTTAGGGAAAATGTCGTCGTAAATGCGCTGAATATTTTCAAAACGGTTAGGAAAAAGCTCACTAAGCAAGATAGCAGAGATGTCTTTACGCATGAGTACCGCAGGGGGTAAAATCCCCGCAGTAAGGAGGGCTTTAAGGGATTCGGAGTGGTATTTGATGTGGTGGTGTTGGCCGTGTGGGCAGGTTTTGGTGCTCACGAGTGTCTTGCAGATGTTGCAGTAGACAAATTCTGAGAGAATCACCACTTCAAGGGGCAAGTCTTTTTTGTAGCGGTCCAAACTAGAGTGGGGTTGGTTTTTGTCAAAATACATCCCAATTCCGCTGTGGTTTTGTCCGATGACAAGCTTGGTGCACCCAAAGTTATACGCCGCGATACTCTCAAGTACAGGGTTGTTGTGCCCTGCAAAAATGTAGGTGTTTTCAAAGGGAACGATGAGTACACGGTTTTTAGGCAGGTAATTGTCTACAAAATACTGCAAGCTTTTCAAGCGCAGTTCAAAAGAAAAAGGGTCGATTTTGTTGGGTTTAAGAAGAAAAATGACTAATAAATCAGCCTTTTCAAGTGCCATACGCAGCAAGCGCTCGTGGGCGCGATGAAAAGGGCGCGCTGTCATCATGAGTGCAGTGATTTTTTTAGCACCCAGCTCCTCTTTGGCTTGTCTGATGCGCTCTTTAGACTCTTTGACTTCATCAAAATCGAGGGTAAATTCCCCGCTAATGGCAAGCTTTCCCAGGCGCTTAAGAAGCACTTGTGTTTCATGGTCACTCGGGTCATAGGTGCCAAAGATGTTGGTGATGCGCTTAACTTTGTCAATTTCAAAGTAGTCTTCTACGACAACCTCACCTTTTTTTTCTCGCCCGACAATGAGGTCTAGTATTTCGCCTGTCTTGCAACTAGTGATGACCTCTTGGTTACGCCGTCCGTTGGGTGCCATAATAAACGAAAAAGGCATAGGAGAACCCTTGTAATACCCTGTTTCGTTGGTGCTTACGGCTTCTTCTTTGTTCATAAGCTTGGTGACTTTTCCCAAAATGCCCTCTTTGGCAAGGGCGAGTGTGGCCAGTGCCTCTTTGTCGATAAACAGCTGTTTATTTTTTCTTGGCGATACCATACTTTTTCCTCTTTTCCCATAAGCTTTTGCGGCTAATGCCTAGTTTTTTAGAAAGTTCTGTGTCAGGAAACTTAGCCTGAAAAGTTGTTATAACATATTTAACATAATCATCGATGCACAAAATATCGCCATGGTCGAAAATCTTGAGCTCTGATTGGAGCACAATGGTCTCTGTAAGGTCTTCTTCATTGGTGTCAGTGGAGGAGAGAATGGCACGTCTGTTTTCAACGAGGTTGAAAATCTTGCTTTTTTCACTTTTTTTGATGGCTTGGAGGTTGATGAGGTAGAGTAGCTGTCCGCGTGGAGCTTTGATGATGCGCTCAATAGCACCAGGCTGAGAGAGCGAAATAAAAGCAAAAGGTTCTTTGATAGCTTTGGCAAATTCAAACACCAAGGCGTCGGCGTCTTTTTGATAATCTGTTTTAATGAGCACAGGAAAAGCGGTGCGTCGGTCAATTTTTTTGGTATGTAGATTTTCAAAAAGATGCTCTAGATAAGACTTGTACGTCGCATTTTCTTGAGTGAGCGCATCAAATTCTCTGAGGTGCTGGAGTTTGCGGATGAGCTCCTCGATCATGAAAGGCTTTTGGATGTAATCCTTTGCCCCTGCCTTAATGGGGTTGGAGACCGTGTCGTTACTGATGTAAGAAATCATTAGGATAATGATGGAGGATTTATGCTTTTCGATAACAGGGTAAAAATTCTGCCCCGAAATGTTGGTGGAGAGGAGGATTGCGTCGTAGTGTTCGTCTCGTAGCGCCTCTTTGATGGTGGCAGCATTGTCACATGTATAGCCAAGGTCATTCAGCCGTGAGGCAATGCTTTGAGCCAGATAGATTTCATTTTCAACGATTAAGATCTTCATGCGCGTGTCCAATCATAAAATTTTAATGTAGCGCTTGCCTGCACAGCAACCCCTTCGTTGCGCCCCACGAATCCGAGGTGTTCCGTGGTGGTAGCTTTAACATTAATTTGCGAAGGTGAAAGCCCTACTAAAGATGCAATACGTCGGCGCATTGCATCTTTGAAGGCACCAAGTTTTGGGGTTTGGGCGATGATGGTGATGTCGCAATGCACCATCTCAAAACCCACGCTTTTGACAAATTCCACCACTTTGCCCAGCAAAACACCCGAATCTGCCCCTTTGTACGCGGGGTCCGTGTCGGGAAAAAACTCCCCAATGTCCCCTGCGCACGCCGCGCCTAAAATCGCGTCTGTGAGGGCGTGTAGGGCCACGTCGCCATCAGAGTGGGCTTTGAAGCCTTGGGTTTGGGAGACTTCTACGCCCCCAAGCATCATCGGCCCAACGTCACTAAAAGCATGTACGTCAAACCCGTTGCCCGTGAACATAAAAGGGGAGGGCGCATCAAGACAAGAGAGTTTGGCCAAATCGCCTGCAAAGGTGAGCTTGTGGGCGCGCTCATCGCCCTCAACATACCACGCTGTGCCGCCATTTGCCTTAATGGCACTGCTATCGTCGGTAAAGCAAACATCTGTCTTTAGGGCATTTTTGAGGGCTTGGGTGTGGGAGAGTTGGGGGGTTTGGATAAGCCTAACTTCCTCACGATTAATGGGGTCATCTTGAAAAAAAGCGGTATCAGTCACCTTGCAAGCAGGCACAATCACATCAGCACATCCTGCACTTCCAAGCAGACGCGCGATGACTTCTTGGGGAACGCAAGCCCTTGCGATGTCGCTAACCATGACGTGAGGCGTGTTTACATGTAAAAGCGCGGCTTTGAGAGATTCTTGGCGGGTGTCGCCTCCTTCGCAAAAGGTAAAATCCCCAAAGTGGCGCATATAGGCAAGCTCTGCTTTGGGTGCAACAATGATAACCTTGGCAAAGGGATGCATTGCTACAAGGCGTTTGGTAGCCACAAGCCACAACGGGTCGCAACCGACACGTAACCACTGTTTTTTTACTGGAAGGCCAAAGCGCATAGAGCTTCCCGCTCCGAGCATTACTAACGACAAATCAGGCACATTTTGTCCTTTTTTCACTGTTAGAGTGTTACGAAAGTATACATTGTAGAAACTTGTTTTTCTCTTTTTAATTTTTGTTAGTGGCAAGGGGAAGTGTTACCACGACAACCAATCCGCTCGTAGCATGGTTGTGTGCTGTGATGGTTCCAGTGTGTGCAAGAATGATTTGTTTGGCAATGGACAGCCCAAGACCATAGCCTTGAACGTTGCGCGACCTTGCCTCATCGCACCGGTAAAACCTATCAAAAAGGTGTGCTATTTTATCTTCAGAAACACCAGGGCCGTTGTCACTTACAACAAGCTTAGCATGGGTTGGTGTGCGCGTGAGGCTTAGGGTGATAGTGGTGTCTTTGGGGCTGTATTTGATGGCGTTTTCGATAAGGTTAAAAAACACTTGTTGTAGCAGTAACTCGTCGCATAAAACAGGTGTATTTTCAAGGTCGTTTACATGTAAGTCAATCTGTTTTTTGGAAGCAACAGGCCACAGCTCTTCAATGCACTTTAGGACAATATCATCAGCTTGATTGCGGGTGAAGTGCTTGGCAAGGGATTTCTTCTCCATGTAGGCGAGCATTAAAAGATTTTTGACGATGGATTGAAGGGTATTGACGCCTTCAAGGGCAGAAGAGAGGGTGTTTTGATACTCTTGCGCCGTGCGGTTTTTTTTTAAAGCTATTTCTAGTTCGCCTTTTATGGATGTCAACGGGGTTTTGAGTTCATGGGAAACATCAGAAGAAAAACGTTTGATTTGACTTAGCGAATGGGTGAGCTTTAAATCCACTTCTTCGTTAAAGATTTGCAACGCTTTTACCGAACATGCGGTTATGATGATGGCACAAAATGCCCTGAAAAACTGCACAGGAAAGCCAAATGTCTCTAAAAACCACGCAGCATTGAAGGTGTTTCCAGGAAAGTAATTTGTGGGATAAACGGCAATAATGGCTATAAAAGCGTAAAAAATAAAAGCGACCCCTGGGATTTTAAAATAGAGTTTGAGCTTTTCTGCGTAAGGGGTCTTTTTGAGGGATTCTCCGTAAAAATAAAGCCCAATGCCCAAAAAAAGAGAACCAAAAAATCCATAGGTATAGCGCACGGCGGAAATAATCCCATCGTACGAAGGGTCGAGCATGACGAGAATGAAAAAATTAGTGATGCTGATGGGATAAATAATGCGACTATCGTAAAGATAGAAGAGAAAATGAAGAGGGTGCTGTTTATGTTTAAAGCTTTCGCGGATGATAAAACGGGAAAATTCAAATAAAAAGAAATAGGAAATGACAAGAAAAAAGGATTTAAAAGCGATGAGCACATCGTGCAGTTGAGGCTTGACATAACTGTAGAGAAACACCCACTCGACTAAAGCGTGGGAGATGCCAAATGCTCCCAAGAGCCAGATTTTTTTAGCAAAAAAGATTTGGCTTTGTTTGGTCTTGACAAAAAAAGCAAGAATGCCAAGCACAAAAAAAGCAAGACCGTAAATAAAGAGGATTATTTCCATGAAATGCGCCTAAGTATCATCGATTTTGTACCCTGAGCCTCGCACGGTTTTGATGAGTTTTTTCTCCCCCTCGGTGTCTATTTTTTGGCGCAAATGGTGAATGAAAACGTTGATGACGTTGCTAGAGGTAGATTCACTGATGCCCCAGATTTTTTCTTGCAGTTGGGTGTGGGTTAAAACACTTCCCTTGTTGAGTAGTAGTAGCATGAGCATATCAAACTCTTTGCTGGTGAGGTTAATGAGGCGATTTGAACGAGACACATGGCGTTTGGGAACTGTAATCTTTAGGGTATCTAATGTGATAGTTTCGTCAAAATGGTAAGAAGTGCGACGCAAAAGGGCGTTGAGTCTGGCAACAAGTTCTGCAAACTCAAAGGGTTTGCACAAGTAGTCATCCGCGCCACAATTTAGTCCGTGGACTTTCTCTTCAAGGGTGTTTTTAGCTGTGAGCATGAGCACCGGTGTGGTGATTTTTTTAGCACGTAAACGCATGCAGAGTTGGTCTCCTTGAATGCCAGGAAGCATCCAATCAACAACGAGTGCGTCGTAGGGAAATTCACTTGCTAGGTAAAATCCGCTAGAGCCATCTTGTGCCGTGTCCACCAAAAACCCTTCCTCTTCGAGGCCTTTTTTGACGAAAGAGAGGATTTTGATGTCATCTTCGATGAGTAAAAGTTTCATGGAAGTGATTCTACTTCAATGCCCTTATGGAAAGATTAAGAAAAATTAACAAAACGTTAATGCTGACGAAATATCCCTCCATTACAATGCAGTTACATTTTACTTAAGGAGTTTTCATGAAAAAGATTTCATGCGTGTTGGCAAGTGCTTTGCTTGCGGGTTCTGCGCTGTATGGGGGCACTGGGCTGACGTTGGAGAGCGCTAAGGTGAAAGGCGTTGCTTCGCTAGACGCAGGTGACGCAGCTTGGGCAAGCGCTAAACCTATTCAGATTGTTGTAGACCAGCTTCCCTATCAGAGCGAAAAATACACAGGTATTAAAAACACCACCGTAAAGATGCAGTCCGTGTATGATAGTGAGTATGTCTACTTTAAAATCGAGTATGCTGACCCTACAAAAAGCCTTGAGCGTTATCCTTGGGAAAAACAACCCGATGGCACATGGAAGCAACTCAAAAACCCAGACCAGTTTGGAAAAGAAAATACCTATTATGAAGACAGAGTCGCCATGTATTGGGACATCAGCGCACGTGGGTTTGAGCGAAGAGGATGTGCTGTTGCTTGCCACATGGCAGAAAATGGCAAAATCAACGGCGTGGATGCTGGCAAAACAGCAGGACGAAAATTTACACGCGCGGAAGGACAACTCATCGATATGTGGCATTCAAAGGGCGTGCGAACGGATTCTGTCGGGCAAGTGGATGACCAGTTTGTGAACCATGTTGCAGACCCATCTGTCAATCGAAATTGGGGAAGAAACGGTGATGAGCGAACAGGCGGAGGCTATAAGGATAACATCAACAAAGAAAAAACTGCTCCTATGTATATTAGCTCCAAGGCACAGCCAGATTTATTTTGGATTCATGATGCAGACAAAGCTCCTTTTGTAGACACTTTTAAAGCAGGCGACAGAATCCCTGCGATGGTCGTCAGCCCGTTTGAGGGGTCTCGTGGGGATATTAGCATCAACTCAACATGGGAAAATGGCGTTTGGACATACGTGATGAAACGCGCCCTTGTAACCAAGCATCCAAAATCCGCAGAACAAGATGTGCAGTTTAGCGACCTTGGCAAAGCCTATCCTTTTGCCGTGGCTGTGTTTGACAATTCTCAAATCAACCACGTGTACCATGAGGGCTCCATTTCTTTAACCTTTAAGTAGAGGCACAAAGTGCCCTTGGAAGCCCCAAGGGCATGGCAAAAAGTATAAAAAGGAAAATATGTGAACATTCAACACCTTAATATTCAAGCAAAAATGGCCATCACCTTGTTTTTGGGCTTTGTGATTGTGGCAACGGTCTCTTCGGTGATTTTATTGGGACTTGCTCTCACGGGGGAAAAATCGGGCCTGAAAATCCCCACGGTGGGGCAGATTAGTAAAAAATATGGCACTTCCATGCTAGTAGGTTCCATGCACGGAAGTATGAAAGAGTTTGTGAGCGCACTAGAAGACATTGAGGTGGTGGAGCAATGGGTGAGCGAGGGGGCAAAACAAGAGCATCCTTTGTATAAAGACGTTGAAACCATCATCCGCTACGACTGTCGCAATTGCCACTCGCGCACTTCGACTATGACCCGCGCGATTCGTTCCATGCCTTTTGAGACGTACGAAGACATCGTTTTGTACACAGAGGCGGGGTATTCGTGGAAGCAAATGTCTAAGCAAGCGCATATTCACATGTATGGTATCGCGTCGTTTTTGATTTTTGTGACCCTGTTGTTTGCGTATACGACGTACAAAGAGTGGGTGCGTTCGGCGTTGATTGTGTTGTCATTTTCGGCCGGATTTATTGATATTTTCTCGTGGTGGTTCATCAAAGAAATTCCCGCACTTGCTTATGCTATTTATGGTTTTGGCAGTGTGATGGTGGGGTCGATTCTCCTTATGTCTGCGTTGATTTTGTTAGACATGTGGAAACTTCCACGACCACTTAAAGAATAGATTTTTTAATGTTACATGTAAGGCAATAGTCCTTACATGTAACATCTGCAATATAAGACTAAAAAACTCCTATATCTTAAGCCTCCTTTTAACATCAAAGTGCTATATTCCAAAAATCAATTACGACGCTATCTGAGAAGGTAAGCACTGTTTTAGGAGAAAGCATTGACAAAAGAATTAGTTTTAGAAGCCCTTAAAGGGGTCAAATACCCAGGATTTGAAAAAGACATCGTCGCCTTTGGCTTTGTCAAAGACGTAGAAGTGAGCGGTGAAAATGTGCTACTTAATGTAGAGATTGTCTCAGCAAGCCCTGAGGTGGCCGAAGAACTTCGCGGTGCTATTACTGCCTGTTTGACCAAAGCGGGTGCGGCGCGCGTGGACGTGACCATCAAACAGCCTAAGCCCCCAGCCCAAAAAAGCAACTCCCAGTCAGGTAAAAACATCGCCCCACACGTGAGAAACTTTGTTATGGTCAGCTCCGGCAAAGGCGGTGTGGGCAAGTCTACCACCACGGTGAACCTTGCTCTTGCTATGGCGGCCCAAGGTAAAAAGGTCGGCTTGTTGGATGCGGACATTTACGGGCCAAACATTCCTCGGATGCTTGGCGTTGTAGGCACGCATCCTGAGATTGTCGGGCAAAAAGTCAAGCCCATCCAAACCCACGGCATCGAGATGATGAGCATGGGGTCGCTCATGGAAGAGGGGCAATCGCTCATCTGGCGTGGCGCCATGGTCATGAAAGCCATCGAACAACTCCTTGGCGACATTTTGTGGAGTGACTTGGATGTGCTCTTCATCGACATGCCTCCAGGAACGGGTGACGCGCAATTAACACTCGCGCAAAGCGTGCCTGTCACCGTGGGTGTGTGTGTCACGACGCCACAACAAGTAGCCCTTGATGACACCGTGCGAAGCCTCGACATGTTCCAAAAACTCCACATTCCTATCGCGGGGATTGTGGAAAACATGAGCGGTTTTATCTGTCCAGAAAGTGGCAAAGAGTACGACATCTTTGGCAAAGGAACTACTCAGCCTTTAGCGACAGAATTTAACACCGTCGTGCTAGCAGAAGTACCCATCGAACCCGCCGTGCGTGAAGGCGGAGACGCGGGCAAGCCTGTCACGTTCTACGCCCCAAGCTCTGAAACCGCCAAACGCTACCACGAAGCGGCGCGCAAATTGTGGGCGACTATCGAAAAAGTAAACGAAGAGGGTGGCGCTTCCAACGAAGCCATCCAACCCACCACGCCTGCTGGCGTGAGTGCGTGTTCTGCTAAACATTAGGCGCTAGGCTAGCGCACATTTAGCGTTACATGTAAAGCCTTTACATGTAACGCTTTTTTATTTTCCTCTTAACTCTTTCTTTTATTCCAGTAAAAAAACATCATCTTTGAGTGCACGGTTATTTAGGTAGTTTCGAAGCCTTGTTGCAATAGCTTCGCGAAGGCTTGCGGGGTGGTGTACTTGGATGTGGGGCAAAAACGCCATGATGGTCGGGAGTATTTCCATTTCGTGGGTGATGCGAAAGGAAAGGAGTAAGCTTCCGTCTTCTCGTGCTTCTAGGGTGCGTTGGGACTTGGAGAGGGGTTTGCGTAGAAAATATTTAGCGACCACTGCGTCTACATGTAAGACCACTTCAAAAGCCTCTTTGTTTGCACTAAACCAAATATTAATCGCGTTGTCGAGTTTTTCATCGAGCGCTTTGTCGTGTGTAAAGGTCTTTTCTTGAACTTGGAGGTTGCGCATGCTTTTGAGGTGGTATTTTTTAAACACATTGGTGCGACTTTCTAGGCCGACTACGTACCAGTACCCATCAAAGTTAACAATCTTCAAAGGCTTGATTTCTGTCTGGAAATCCTTGCTTTCTTTGTGGTAGGCAAACCTCACGATGCGGTTTTTTACAATGGCCGCTTCAAGGGTGTAAATCTGCTCCATCCAGTCGCTGATGTCTTCGATGTTGAGCCTTGCGTAGATGGGGCTTAGGTCTTGGTTTTTGATTTTTGAGAGTAAGTGCTTGGCGCGAAGCGAAAAGCCTGAACCTAGGTTTTCGCTCATCTTTTCGAGCATATCAAGGACGAGTTGGTCTTGGAGGTTGGTGGTTTTGGTGAGGCAAAATCCCTCTTGCATTTGCCAGCCACGCCCTGATTTTTGGATGGGAAAGCGAATGAGCCGTTCGTTGAAATCGCGTTGAATGGTGCGCGTACTGGTGTTAAACTCTTCTGCAAGTTCGTTTACATGTAAGGTTTCCCCCTCGTACAAGCGTCGCAAGATTTCCAAAAGGCGCGTGAGGGTTTTATCGTAGTCGTGTTTATAAGACATTAGGCTTCCTTTGGCGGGGCTAGTTCTTTGAGTTTTTCCAATACTTTCACCATGGCCAATGTGTCTAGTTTGCAGTACGCAAGCAAAGCATTTCTGTAAGCCTCTTTGGTAAGTTCGTCGATTGTCGAAAGTGCGCCAAAGGCTTGCATGGCTTCCCCGCCATGGTGGACTAGGTTTAATTCTTTATAAGCATTTTCCATTTCAGGCACGAGGGCGGGGAGGACGGATTTGATAGAGTAGCTTCCTTGCATTTTGGGGTGGTAGTAGTGCTTGTTTTGAAAGGGGCTCATGAGGTCTTTGATGTTATCGTGCAAGGCCATGAGTTTTGGAGCAAGGGATGGGAAGCTTTGGGCAAGGGCTTTGATGACCCCTTTTTCAAAGCCCATGTTGTACGCCAAAATATCCGCGTCTAAGGGAATGTCTTGCGCCAACTGGGTCGCTAACGCCTCCCTTGGGTCTTCGCCCTCACAGGCTAAAAATTCTTTGTGTTCCACCTTGCCATCGCCATAATCAACATGGATGGAGTACTGAAACGGGATTTGCATAAAAGGCCTGATGCCCCTCCACTGCGGAATTGCCTGCTGAAAGGTTTCAAAGTCTAAATGGTAAATGGGATAGCGTAGTGTTTGCAAAAACGCTTTGATAGCATCTGTGTCGATGATGGGTTTTTGGGAAAGATGGGCTTGGATTTGGATTTGTTGGGCCAACGAATAAGGAGCGAGATTGCTTATATCTTCCAGCTTCACAATACCGCTTTTGTAAAGGGCGAGTTTTTTATCTAGGCGCAATCTTGAGATATTAAAAACACTATAAGGGGGAATTTGTCGCTGTTTATACCAACAATACCCAAATCCATCACACGCATATGGTTCGGTGCAGTGTTTGCCAATATCAACGGGTGGTTCGTTTTCTTTGTCCTCTAAATGCTCACGAAACCTCTCTACATGTAAAGGGATATCGCTTTGTTTTTCTAGCACGGCATGGGTCACGTCGGTGATGGTGAAAAGGCTAGCAATATCAAGGGTGTCTGCGCGTTCGTATTGGTTGTTGATGTGGATGATGTTCACGCGCCTCACATCATAACCAAGGCCATTTAAAACGTAGTACTGGACGGAGGCGTCGTCTAGGTACACGTCTTTGACTTGCGTGGAGCTTTTGACTTCGTTGATGATAACCGTGTTGTCTTCGATACACAAAATATCGACCATGACCAAAATGCCCTCATACTTAAACGTCGCCTCGTAAATATGTTTTTGCCCTGCGTTGATGTAGTCTTGAGTGAGGATGATTTTATCTTCAAAGGTGGTGCCTTCATAGGGAATGGTGACACCATTAGGAAAAAGTGCACAGGCTAACTCTCCAACCGCATTACCTGTGTCAAAAATAGCTTGCACAGCCGCATCTGGAGGCGTGAGCACAGAGGGCGCGTGCTTTTTAAGCCAAAGGGATTTGACACACTGCAAACCGCGCGTGTAGAGGGACTTGGACAGATGCATGAGGCTCCTTTGGGGGCGATTATACTGAAATAGTTGGGTGAAAAAGGCAGTATAGCCAGAGAAAACGACAGCTTTGTGTCTGGATGGGAAGAATTGAGCATATTTACAAAACCAGACATAAAGCTGTCCTTATGTCCTTGTAAACTAGCAAAACCATATCCAAAGGAGCTGGTATGCTAGAAGACATCAGGGAGATTACACGTTTTGTGTTTGATATATTTGAACCAGAAAACAAAGCATTAAGTAACCCAAAAATTTGCCACAATGTTTACCGAAAACTGACTCTGCTTACAGGCAAGGCCAATTTTATCGCAGAGTATCATCTAAACATAGATTTAGCTCACGAGATTTCAACAAACTCTTCTCTTTCGGGAGCAATGTTTGACTGGAAACACCTATTTAATGGTGAACTGGAAGCATTGAATGTTCTCATCAAAGACTATCTCCAAGAACTAACACTCCTTTCTTTGAAAGACCCCTCTTGTAGCAACCATTCCCTTGTAGGTAAAAAATACAACATGATGTATTTTTATTTTTTCGTTAAAGAGCGGTACAATGTAGGGTATATAGACCCTTGTGACTTCATGCTCACCTCACTTATATTAAACCCCAAAATTCACGATAACCAAAATTTTGACATGGCAAATCCAAGTATGCTAAACCTTGCAGATGGCAAATCAAGGGTTGCTTTACAAAATCACCTTAGAAACATAAAAAAGCTTTTGGATATAGAGCTAGAAAGACTCAAACGCTATATGGTGAAAAATTACACACTAGAGATGGTGTTGTAAAAATCAAAAAACAAGGAAAAGGCCGATGAAAATTAAAACCATGCCCTATAAAGTGGCTTTGACAAAAATCAGGAAAAAGTCAACACTTCACAAGAAAGACATTCGTGTTGACAAGGCTGATATTGCCACGGTGCTGAAAAATGCGCGCATCCTCTTTGTTTTTAAAATCCACAATGCAAGCATAAAAAAACAAAAAAAGATGCTACAAAACATCGGTAAACTGCCACACGCTCAAGGCATTATTGTGAAATTTAAAATCCACCAAAACTGGCCCATGGACAATATTTTAGAAACTATGAATTGTCTCCATGGGCTACTTGATGAAACTATGCCTATTTGTTTTTGCACCTATACGACCCATGCAATGAAACCAAACAAAGCAACACTCTCAATCTTTGTAGGCAGTAGCACAAGAACCAAACCAGACATAAAGCTGTCGAAAATCTTTCCTACACTGTCGCAAACATGTCAGGAGGAAAAGCTCAATGCAACGCGATGACGAGATACAGGCACTGTGCGCATGGGCAGACGCAAACCAACTCCCTTACAAGTGCCTTCCAAGAGACATGGAAGTGCTTTACTCCCTAACCATTTTGAAGCTTTTTAGGAAAAACTTGACGGAATTGCCCACATCTCTTGGTTGTCTGACAAATCTAAAGAAATTCAATGTTTTCAGCAACCGTCTTACTTGCATTCCTGTCCAACTCATGAATTGCAAAAATTTAGAACTCTTGAATTTGAAAAAGAATATGATAAGCTCGATACCGCCAGAAATCGGTCAACTGACAAAGCTTAGATACCTAGACCTTAATGTAAACGCACTAAGCGCTTTGCCAAAAGAGATAGGCGAGCTTACCAGTTTGGAAAGTCTATTTCTCTTTGGAAATGATTTGCGTGCTTTGCCCAAAGAAATCATCAAGCTCAAAAACCTTTCTACTTTAGAACTTGATGGCAATCCAAGGCTCGTGCTCTCGTCCGCTCAACAAGAATGGATAGAAGAGCTAAAAACAAATGGGTGCGATGTGTTTGGCCCATCAGAAGGAGATGTACAGTGAGTGAAGAAAACAAGGTGCAAGTTCTCAAAGACTTTGTCTTTAACGACGAAGTTCAGGAGCTTTTAGCACAAATATCTGAGTGTGTGATGGACTTTAATGTCTTGGAAATCACAGGCATGGGAACGCAAGAAATCAAACACTCCAAGCTTTTAGCGTGGATGTTTGGGGACAATGAGCACGGCTTAGACTACGCTATCTTGGAAGGGTTCCTTAAAAGAGTGGTTGATGCAAACGATGAAGGCGAAACCCTAGAATCTCTAAAGCATTACCTCTATTTGCCTGAAAACAAGCGCAATATTACCGTGCTTTGTGAACAAGATAATATTGACCTGCTGGTTGTGGATGAAGCAAACAAGGTTGTTGTTGTCATTGAAAATAAAGTATACGCCAAGGAGAGAACGCAGGGTGAAGATGGAGGACAATTAAACAAATACACTGACATTGTGAGGCGAAAGTACAGTGGTTATGCGTGTTATTTTGTCTATCTTACGCTTGATTCATCTTTGCCATCCAATGGCAATGAGCAGTGGATGTGCGCAAGTCACGACATGGTTGGGCAAACAGTTGAACACCTTCTTGGAACTCAGAGTATCAACTTAAAAGCTGAACTTGTGTTGTCGAGCTATGTGGATTTACTAAAAAGGAGAAAAATTATGGAAGATAAGGCACTAGAAGAGTTGTGTAAAAAAGTATGGGCCAAAAACACAGAAGCGCTTGACATTCTAATGGAGTACCGAACGACAAACCTTGACAAGCTGTATGAGATGGTTGAAAAAGAGTTCAAATTTTATCATGAAGAATATCATGCTATTGAAACTGTCGCAACCGACAAGATTTACCAGCATGTTCATGGAAAAAAATGGAGTACAGAAAATTGGGCTGTTGATGCTCATCTAGAAAAACACCCCAAATCTCTTTGGTTTGGCTATTACCATCCTAGCGATTCAAGAGCTACCAACGAAAAGCTTGCCAGTCTTTACAAAGCACTACTAAATGAAAATATTTTAAACAAGAAAAGAGCCAAGGCTACAGAAATTTTAAAGATTAACGAAGAAGATGTAATCAACATGGATGAGGAAGAACTTCAAAAAGAGATAAATAAAGTTATTGCATTAATACGAGGAAAAATCAAAGAGTTTGAAAAAACTGTGGACGAAATCTTGGGCGCTTGAAAACGCCCTAATATAAAAATCATCACCAGAAGGGGAACCAAGCCATGAAAAATAGCTTCACGATTCTTATCTTGATGGCTAACATAGCAGTTGCCAACACGGCCACAACCTTTACATGTAACGTCACACATCATGGCATGGTGATACCGCTCACGGAGCGTCAGGTACTCAGCATGGGAGAGTCAGCTAAGGCAAGCATGCAGGTAGGAAAGATTAGGGCGAAAGTGGTGATTGATGGGGTTGAAATTGAACTAAAGTATTTTGACACGGATCATTTTGGATTTGACCTTTATATGACACATGAGGGAGCCGACATGCTGGGCTTTGACACTACTAATGAAGGAGGGGAAGATGTGCCAAATGCCTTTATTGAAAGTGCAACCCCTGCGGGAAGCGTCAAGCTTTGGTATAAGTGCAGATAGGGATTAAGCCGCAAACATGGACATTTGTTGGTAGACTAGGCTAGGACACATAATGAACAAAACTTTTTTCACTCCCGAAAACCTAGAAGCGATGCGCGCACTCAATGCGCGCATCGCACTCTTTCAACACAAAATCCTCAAAGAAGCCATGGCGCTTGATACTCAGCTTCAAAAGCGCGTAGCAGATGAGAAAGACTGGCTGGTTGATTATGAAATGGAGGCGCATATTGCGTTTTATCTCAAAGCGTCTGACTCCGCCTATGACGAAGAGAGTGACAATCTGCTTGTCGTTCACAACGAATACCTCAAAGGCATCGCCGATGAGGATGTAGAAAGCGCGTGGCGGTGGAGTGGCAACCACAATGAGTTTTCTGCCTGGAAGCACCCCATGCGTGGAGAGCATCACTGTTGGTGGTTTCATCACCTGTACGACCACACGCACCTAGGGTGGGAGGATTTGTTGCGTATCGGGCGTATTTGGGGTGATTTACATGTGTATTATCAGTATGAAAACAAAGACACTAAAGCGACCATTTAAGAGAAACAAAGATTACATTTTATGGTTATGCTCACTATCCAACCCTTCCTTTTAATCCTCCTAACATCAACTTTTAGGTACAATCACCCCATTTTAGAACAACATATAAAGGACATACTATGGCCATTAAAGGGATTGAAACAAAAGAGGCGTTCGCCAAATTGGTGGAAAAAACAAAGGCCAAGTCTGGCTATAAAGACCCTATCGGTTTTGGAGTTGCCAGAGTCGATCGCGGACAACTTACCCCTTCAAAAATCCTTCAAGCAAGCTTTCCTGTGGTCAACTGGAATGAAAACTTTGGCAGTGCGGCTGTATTTGTCGCTGCACTTGACGAAGCGGGTATTGAGGTAGATTTTTCAGGTAGTGAGTTCGTGTGCGACGTAAAAAAGAAGTTTGTTAAAAATGCCATGGCGGCGTTTGAGCCATTTTTAGAAGAAGCCATGGGAGATGCGCATAAAAACGTACAAGTCATTCAGCACCTTGATTTCATTGCTCAAAACGAGGGTCTTGAAAAAGATTTCCGCTTGGTTTTCTTGTTTGAAGATGCGGCACCAAAAAGCGTAGAAGCGGTCTACCTCAAGCTCTATGCGCTCTCAACAGGTAAAGCGCCTTTGCGTTCTTTGAACCTAAGTGGCGCGTTTGGGGTACTTGAAAACGTCGCATGGTCCATGAATGTGCCCATCGAGCTTGCATGGTTGCGTGAAAATGAGATTGAAATGAAGCTCGATGGCACCTTCCCTGTGATTGAAGGAGTGGACAAATTCCCGCGCTTTTTACAACATGTCATTCCTGCAGACAACACGCGGATTTTAGACGCGAGCAAAGTTCGCATGGGCGCGCAACTGGCCGCAGGTACCACGGTGATGCCAGGAGCAAGCTATATTAACTTCAACGCAGGAACCACAGGCCCCGTGATGGTTGAGGGGCGCATTAGCTCTTCGGCGATTGTGGGTGCGGGAAGCGACGTGGGCGGCGGTGCTAGCATTTTGGGTGTTTTGAGCGGCACCAACGGTAATCCCGTTAGTATTGGCAAAAACACCTTGCTTGGCGCCAACTCTGTTACGGGTATTCCGCTGGGAGATGGGTGTATCGTGGATGCAGGTATCGCGATTTTAGAGGGTACAAAAGTGAGCATTTCATCAGCCCAAATGGAAAAAATCAAAGAAGTAAACCCCGAATTTGAGTATGTTTTGGGTGAAGAAACATATGTGTTTAAGGGATTAGATTTGGCAGGTTTTCACGGCCTTCACTTTCGTCAAGACAGCATCACAGGCGCTTTGAAGGTGTTTCGTTCTCAGCGCGAAGTTGTGCTAAACAGCGAACTTCACTAGCTTTACATGTAAGCGGTTTGACGCCGCTTACATTCGTTTTTTCATGAGGTTTTGATTGTACTTTACGGCCCAAAGGTTAGAGACTTTGTGGTAAGTTTGGTTAGCAACTTCCGTCTCTTTTAAAAGCCAGTTGCCGCAGGCTTCACATTTTGCGTTCATGGCCCTAAGTTCGTCAAAGTTCATTTTTTCTACTTCACTTGCACGTTGCTTGCATTGAGCGATGCTACATTTAAGAGTTTCAGCCACAAGAAACCTTTGTATTTAAGATTTTCCATTATAGCGCATTATTCATCAAAAAAGTGACGTTTTAATGTTCAAGAAGCCTTTGTGGAAGCTAGTTTGACGCAGTTTCTTCCTGCTTTTTTTGCTTGGTACAAAAGGGTGTCCGCCTTTTTGACAATAGCGGGGATGTCTTTTCCCCAAGAATGGTCACAAGCACCGATGCTAATGGTTAGCGAAACAGTGGTGCCGGATTTGGCGGGAGATTTTTTGGGCGCGCGGTCATTACCACGAATCTGAAACCCCTGATTGGCAATAGCTTCACGCACTTCTTCCAGATAAAGCTTACACTCCTTGACTTGCTTTCCTGCAAAGACAAGAGCAAACTCCTCTCCTCCATACCGAAAAGCTTTGCCGCCCCCCTTGACCCCTTTAAGTGTCGTGGCAACCTTTCGCAATACGTCATCACCCACATCGTGTCCATAGGTGTCATTAAAATTTTTAAAATGGTCAATGTCGGTCATAGCAATGGTAAAAGGAGGCGAAAGCCGTTCAAAATACTCTTCCATAGCCCGGCGCGAAGGAATGCCTGTGAGAGTGTCAATAAAAGCCATGCGGTACGCATCATTGCTGAGTGCTACCAAAAAAATAAGGCTCGCTCCACCCAAATACAGCGCAGGAAGCGACGAGGCACCAAGGGCGGGAAGCCCACCCACCACCAAGGCCCACGCAAGGGATTTTTCAGCTTGTTTGGATTCGAGCAAGCCATACAGTAGTAAAAAAACAACCCCAACCCCATAAAGCACCAAAGCAATCTGTGACAAAGGCTCAAAGGGTAAGGGGGTCTTGAAAATGGGTGTAGCAATGGTGATACCAAGGGTGTTGCTACGTGCTAGAAAGTATCCAACAAGGCATAAGGCTAAAGTGACGCCATAGCGCGGGAGGGAAGGTTTGCCAAAGACACCCTTTTCGCTCATGAGCCCAAGAAGCAAAAACGCCACAGGCAATAAAAGAAAAAAAGTTTGAATGGCTGCTTCTTTGGTAAGCCCCAAGGGTTCATAGAACAAGATTGCCCCTTGTCCACAAAACAGCAAAAACGACAAAAGCATAGGTTTTGCCCGTCCAAAGTGAAGGCTAAAAAAGAGGCTAAGTAGAGGCAATAGCATGGCCAGTACACTAAGTTGCCCCTCTAAAAGTCCATCAAACCAAAGAAAAAAAGGCTGGCCAAAAAAGAGCAAGAGGCATAATGAGAGTGCAAAAAGTGGCAAGGTCAACAAGGAAGGCATGGGGTCCTTTTGATTTTTGGCAAATTATAGCAAGAGAAGACGAAAGATTATGTTAAAATGCGCAAAAATTTAAACTGCTTGGTGCCTTCTTTTTTTCATAAAGATTTTTCATCTGTGGTATTTTCAAGACAAATAACACAAGACGTATACGGAGCAGTTGAGCAAAGGAAACAAATATGGTTAATGTACGCAATATCACCATGCGCTTTGGCGCACAGCTTTTGTTTGAGGACATTTCGCTCACCCTTGATGGGGGTAAACGTTACGGGCTCATTGGTGCCAATGGCGCAGGCAAAAGTACGTTTATGAAAATCTTGGCCCACCAACTTGAACCCTCTAGCGGGCATGTGAGCGTGGACAGTGGCTTGCGCGTGGGCGTGCTAAGCCAAAACCAATACGCGTACGAAGAGTTTTCCCTCAAAGATGCCGTGCTTTATGGCAACAAACGTCTCTTTGACGCACAAAAAGAGAAAGAAAAACTTTACGAAACGGGTGATTTTGAAGATGAAAAGGTCAACGACCGCTTAGCAGAGCTTGAGATTGTCTGCGCCGAAGAGGACCCGACCTATGAGAGCGATGTGCAAATTGAAAAAATCTTGGAATCCTTGGGCTTTCCTGCTTCTATTCACGAAGAGAAAATGAGCACCCTCACTGGCGCAGATAAATTCAAAATCCTCCTCGCCCAAGTGCTTTTCCCTCGCCCTGATGTATTGTTTTTGGACGAGCCTACCAATAACCTTGACCTAGAAGCCATCTCGTGGCTTGAAGAACAACTTAAGCGCCACGAGGGAACTTTGGTGGTCATCTCGCACGACCGCCACTTTTTAAATGCCGTGTGTACGCATATCTTAGACGTAGATTTTCGTAAAATCCGTGAGTTTTCAGGCACCTATGATGATTGGTACATCGCTTCGACATTGATTCAAAAACAGCAAGAAGCAGACCGCAGTAAAAAACTCAAAGAAAAAGAAGAGCTTGAAAACTTTATCCGCCGCTTCTCTGCTAACGCCTCCAAGGCAAAACAGGCCACAAGCCGCCAGAAACAACTAGAAAAGCTTGATGTTTCTGACCTCAAAGTTTCCACCAGACGCGATCCGAGCATCTTGTTCAAGCGCAACCGCGACATCGGCAACGAAATCCTAGAAGTGCGCAAGGTTGGCAAGGTTTACGGAGACCATAAAGTGTTTGAAAACCTAGAATTCAAAGTAGAAAAAGGCGATAAAATCGCCCTTATTGGGCCAAATGGCGCGGGAAAAACTACGTTGTGTCAGATTATTATGGACCAGATTAAGCCCGATGGCGGAGAGATTTTTTGGGGTGCGACGATGGAGCCGACCTATTTTCCACAAAATACCACCGAGCTTATCACAGGGGATTTGCCTCTGTTTGAGTGGTTGCAGCAGTTTGATAAAAAACAAGACCTCGATGAAATCCGCAAATGCCTTGGGCGGATGCTGTTTTCTGGCGAAGAGCAAAAAAAAGGCGTTTCAAACCTCAGTGGTGGAGAAAAACACCGCATCATGCTTTCTAAAATCATGCTTCAAAAAGGGAATTTTGTGCTGTTGGATGAGCCCAACAACCACCTTGACCTTGAGGCCATCATCGCTCTGGGTGAAGCCCTTTACCGCTTCGATGGAAACGTGCTGTGCGTGACCCATGACCGCGAACTCATCGACGCCTTTGCTAACCGCATTTTACGCATCGACGAGCACGGTGTGTTGGAGGATTTTAGAGGGGATTATGAGAGTTATCGGGAGTTTCACGGTCAGTAGACTCTTCATTGCCAAGGGAGTTCCAAGACTCCTCGGCGATGTGTTCTTTTTGTTCTTGTACCCACTCTTCGTCTTGTCTGGGGTCAAACTCAGGCAAGATGTCCCCTGAAGCAGAAGGCACAGGAACGTAGATACTGCGCTCTTCAAAGGGAACTTTGTCTCGCAAGAGAGTGTAGCCGCATAAGGCAAGAGAGACGCCACTAAAGAGTAAAAACATGCCCCCATTTCCCAAAAAATTCATACTCGCACCAATGAGCACAGGTGCCAAAAAAGAACCAATGCCATAGGTCATTAGTAGGGTGCGGCTGATTTCTACGGCACTTACTTCCACGTCGGTGGTGTCATTGGCGCGGGCAAGGCTTAGGGGGTAAATGGCAAAAATGGAAATACCCAATAAAAACGCCCCCAAGAAAAGCAACTGTCCATCAAATATCCACAATAAAAGCGAAGCCACTAGGCTCATGAATCCTACGCCCAAAATGGCTATTTTTCGTCCAAGGCGGTCAGAAATCCAGCCAATGGGCCACTGAGATAGCAAAGCACCCAACAGCGCAATACTCATAAACATCGAAATAGAGGCATTGGAAAGGCCCATGTTTTTGGCATAAACTGGCGCCATAGTGAAAAAACCACCCACTAAAATTCCTCCAGCAAAACTTGCCACGAGTGCGAGTTTTGCTATGCCATAAAGTTGCGGCACGCTCATGCGATCGACTTTGTGAAGATGTGGCTCTTGAATTTTTGTCATGGCAATAGGGATGAGCGAAAGAACAATAAACATAGAAGCCAACACAAAAAGCAATAAACCTGTCGCATCCTCCACTTGAAGCATAAGTTGCCCGCTTGAGGTGGCGAGGTAAAAAACAACCGTGTAGATAGAAAGCACTTTGCTGCGATCCCCGCTACCTGTTTTTTCGTTGATCCAGCTTTCAATGATGAGCAACATGCTGTAGAAAGAGTAGCCCGCAAGTGCACGAAAAAGTGCCCAAATCAGTGGGTTTTGGGTGAGAATGTGGCCCAAAGAAGCAAAGGTAAGAAGTGCGGCAAATACCCCGAAGCTACGAATATGCCCTACACTTGAAATGACTTTGAGCGCACTTAGCGAAGAGAGAATGGCGCCAAAGAAAAAGCTCGCATTCACAAGCCCTGTGACAAAATCAGAGTTGCCAAACTCTTGGAGTCGAATCCCCACAAGACTCATGAGCAACCCGTACCCAACGCACATCAGCGCAATGGCAAAAAACAGTGAAGAGATAGGAAAAACGATAGAGCGCATAAAGTGCCTTTTGGATGAATTGTGGGGATTGTAATAGGAATTTTAGAAAAAATCAACCTTTACATGTAAAGGTTGTTTAGCGCTTTTTTTAAAGTTACCACAAACCCCTCAATGGGAGGCAATTCCAAGACGCCTTCGCGCTGTTTGACGCCCCACATGGGTTCGGGAAAATAGGCATCTTCCTTAAAGCGTGCCATGACGTGAATGTGCAGATGGGGAAGGTAGTTGCCAAAAATGGCGATGTTGATTTTCTCAGGAGCATAATACGCTCGCAACACACGCTCGCAGGTTTCCATACATGTAAACAAGGCGGCCTTGGTTTGGGGGTCGCAATCGGTGAGTTCTTTGTAGGGATGCGCGCTAAAGATTTTAACCCACGGAATCTCGCTTTCGTGGAGTTCAACATAGTAGTGCTCGGCAGAAAAAAGTAGCGACATGGATGTCCTTGAAAATAAATGCAATACTAACCAAATTCGCCTTTCAGGCGCTAATGTGTAGAATACTTTTTCATAAAGGAGCACAGTGATGAGACGGTTTTGGGTGGTAGTGGTAGCAGTGGTCTTGGCAGGATGTTCGCGTGGGGATTATGTCAACATCGCCCAAGTGGCTCTTTCTAAAGACCCAAGCACCGCAGTGAAATCCTTGGCGCGCACCAAAAGCGTGCATTATGCCGCCAATCCCGAGCAACTTGTTCGAGATGTTAAAAATCTTGACTTAAATGTGCGCGATTTGTTCGTGGCCCTTTTTGGGCAAGTGGCCAAAGAGTGGGGCGAGGGCAATGTGGAAGAAAGTTCGCAAACCAAAACCGTCAAGTACCTCCAAGAGTTCCAAAGCCGGGTGCTAGTAGACTTTGACAAGGGCGAGGTGACGGTAGAAACAGTCACAAAAGAGGACCCCAAAGCCCACTTGCGCGAAGCCATTGTAATGGCGCTATTGATGCCCGAAGACCCCCGTCAAGTAGATTTGTTTGACACAAGAGCCATCGAAGTGGGGGCAACACCCTACTTGTATAACGAAGTGCTGGATGACCAAAGCAAACCCATCCGTTGGGAGTGGCGCGCCAAACGCTATGCCGATATTTTGCTCTCTCGTGAGCTTAAAACCCGCACCATTACCCGCAATAACGCCCGCTTACATGTAAACTATGTGACCATTCCGATGGTGAAAAACCACACTTCGGTGCGGGTAAGTAAATTTGCTCCTTTGGTTAAAACTTACGCGAGTCGCTACAACTTAAGTCCTGCCTTGGTGTATGCCATCATCCGCACAGAGAGTAACTTTAACCAGTATGCCATTAGCCGAAGCGGGGCGGTGGGGCTCATGCAAATCATGTCTCAAACCGCAGGTCGCGATGCCTACAAACACCTCACGGGTAAAGAGTGGGCGCCCACGCGAGAGTACTTGTACGATGCGAAAAACAACATTGAAATGGGCACGACTTATCTGCACATTTTGCGCACCCGCTACCTCACAGGCATTGACCATCCTTTGTCCCATGAATACACTGTGATTAGTGCGTACAATGGCGGAGCAGGAACGGTACTTAGGGCTTTTCACACTGATAGAGACCGCGCTAAGGCGCGCATCAATGCCACCGCGCCCTCAGGCGTATATAGAGTCTTGCGCGAAGAGGTGGCTTTTGAAGAGACCCGCGAATACTTGCGTAAAGTATTGGAATATAAAAAAGAATTTGTAGGATTGTAAGATGCGTATTGCGTTTGTAGCCTTTGACAGAATGAATATGTTGGATTTTTTTGGTGCTTATGACGCGCTCATGCGTCTTAAAACCTTGGGGTTTGTAGAAACCCTTACATGTAACACGTGTGCGCTCAAAGATGAGGTGCGCGACATCCACGGCCTCACGCTGAAGGCCGACACGGTGCAAAGTTCGCTGGATGGGTACGATGTGGTTGTTGTGCCTGGGGGCATCGGGACGCGCACATTGATGCGCGATGAGATTTTCTTGGCGTGGATAAAAAGTGCGCGGTTTGCGCCTCTTAAGGCAGGGGTGTGTACAGGGGCATTGCTTTTGGGTGCGGCAGGATTTTTAAAAGACAAACGCGCCACCACGCACAGCAACGCTTTTGATGTGTTGACGCCCTATTGCAAAGAAGTGGTTGAAAACGAACGCGTAGTGGATGCGGGCGAGGTGATTACCTCTAGGGGGGTGAGTGCGTCTATCGACCTAGGACTTCACCTGTGCGAACGGCTCGCAGGAGCTGGCGAAGCCGTGGCAAAGGGGATGGAATACCCCTTTACTCGACCGTAACACTTTTGGCGAGGTTGCGCGGCATGTCCACGTCGTTGCCAAGGCGCACCGCAACTTCAAGAGCCAAAAGCTGTGTGATGAGCATCATCTCGAAAAACTCACTCATAGGGTGGGCGTGGTCGCCCGTTTGAATAAAATCATCCGCCAAATCAAAAGGCTTAGGACTGATGGCTAAAATGGTCGCATCGCGGGCACTTAACTCTTCTACGTTACTTTTGGTTTTTTCATACAACAAGGTTTGAGGCATCAAGGCAATGGTAAAAAGACCGCTATCCGCCAGTGCGATGGGGCCGTGCTTCATCTCTCCCGCAGGATACCCCTCGGCGTGCATGTAGCTAATCTCTTTGAGTTTGAGCGCTCCTTCAAGGGCTAAAGGATAGAAAATATCCCGCCCGATAAAAAAGAACCCGTGTCCGTGCAAGTAGCGCTTGGAAAGGCGATGGATTTTTTCATGCAAGCCATCCTTTACATGTAAAGCATTGGGGGTGCGCAAGAGGGTGTGAATCTCAGAAGCAAGGGTTTGCTGGTCGATAGTTCCTTTAAGCGCCCCTATATGTAAAGCCACCATCCACAGCGTTGCTACTTGTGTAGCAAAGGCTTTGGTGCTGGCCACGCCTTTTTCAATCCCTGCGCGCGTTAACAGCGTCGCATCGGCTAGGCGAACGATGGAAGAGTTGTCTACGTTGCAAATAGCAAGGGTTTTAAGCCCTGCGGCTTTGGCGATTTTGAGCGCCTCTAGGGTGTCGGCGGTTTCACCGCTTTGGCTAATGACCACAAAGAGCGTGTCGGGTGTGAGCAGAGGTTCTTTGTAGCGAAATTCACTGGCGATTTCCACATTGGCGCGCACCTTGGCAAGGCGTTCAAAAAGGTAACTTGCCACCAGTCCAGAGTGGTAACTGGTGCCGCACGCGCAGATTTTGATGGTGTTGATACCCTCTAAAAGTTCAGGAGAGAGCTCATCTAGCACGATGGAATCTGCAGAAATTCTCCCCATAAGGGTTTCGCTGATGACTCTGGCTTGCTCGTAAATCTCTTTTTCCATAAAGAAGCGATACCCCTCTTTTTGGGCATAGGCCTTGTCTTGTGGCAAGGAGACAAACTGCAAAGGGCGAGCTTGGCGGTTTTTAAAAAGGGTGATTTCTTTGGGAGAGAGAGCGCCATACTCGCCATCTTCAAGATATACCGCTTCGGTGGCCAAGCCAATAAGAGGCGCGTCAGAAGAGCCAAAGAAAAGCTCCCCTTTAGGGTTTTTGGCAAGGATGAGAGGCACGGCATTTTTAGCATAAAAAATCGTCTCAGGCGCTAACGTGGTGATGAGTAAAATAGCATAAGCCCCATGCAACGCCTCGACGGTGGCTTCAAAGGCACTAAAGAGGTCAGCGTGCTTGGTGATGTTGGATTCAAACAGGTGGACGATGACTTCTGTGTCGGTTTGGCTTAGGAAATGAATCCCCTCTTTTTGCAACGCGTCTTTGATTTCGCGGTAATTTTCAATGATACCGTTGTGTACCACAAAGGCGTGTTGGCCCCAGTGGGGGTGGGCATTGATTTCGGTGGGTTTGCCGTGGGTGGCCCAGCGGGTATGCCCGATGCCAATCCCAAAGCCTTCTGAGGTGACGCAATCAGTTTTTAGAGCGAGGTTTTCAAGCTTGCCTGTGGCTTTGTAAGCAGAGATTTTACCTTGGGTTAAAAGGGCGATGCCCGCAGAGTCATAACCTCGGTATTCGAGCTCTTTAAGACCGTCTAGTAAGAGTGATTTTTTTTCGCGAGTTCCAATGTAGCCAACGATACCGCACATAAATTATCCTTCCTTTTTTGCACAAAGCAATGCGAGTATTTTTTCTTTATTGTCGCACAACTTGCCCTGTTTTTCAATTAAAAAGAGGTTGCGCGCGCGATGTTTGATGGTTTGAATTTTGGCACTTGAGATGTCTAGTCCAAACTCATCAAAGATGGAGATGATGTAAGCCATGAGTCCTTGTTGGTCCTTGGCTTTGAGGGAGAGTTGGGCATAGGTGTTGGAGTGGTCGCAGTCAAACGTGAGCTCATTTTTAAGAATAATAGGACGTTTAAGGGTTGCTTTTTTACTCATGTCAAAAGATTCATCAATGAGTTTGAAAATATATTCTGTGTCTTGAGCGGTTTCGTTAAACTCCATTTTAAAGTATTTTTTTCCATCAAAAAGTTTAAAAATCTCCATATGTGCAAGGTCAAGGTAGGCGACTTTACTTAAAAAATACCCCAAATTAAAAGGCCGCGAGCGCACCAAAGAGAGGCTAAGATGCTGGTGGTTTGAGATGTGCGCATCGTAATCTTTGGTCTCAAGTGCCCAAGAAGAGATAGAGACAATCTCTTGGGATTTGTGTTTGAGAAAGAAAAAAGTAGAAGGAATGCCAAGGATTTTGCGCTGTGTTGCTTTGGGTAAAGCAATAAAAGCAGGTGTTTTGGTAAGAATTTTCTCTCTTTTTCGGCGTCTTGAAGCCTCATCAATAAGTGTATCTTTTGAAAAAGCCTCCAGCGCTAAGTCAAACAGTTCACGCAAAAGCCTTGCTGTAAAAGTGGAGTAGGCCGTAGGACTCACCCCGTTGATGTCACAATAGGTTAAAATATAAAGAAGGCGTAATGCTTTTGGGTCGCCCAAAGTGGAAACAAAAGAGAGGATTACTTTTTCGCTGTAAATATCTTCGCGGTTGGCAACGTTGGACATGTGTGTGTGGTAGCGAATGAGTAAAACACCCATGGTAATACTCTCTTCTTTAAAGCCAAGTTTTTGTGCGTAAGGCCTAAATAATTTCGCGCCAATCTCGCTGTGGTCTCCTTTTCGTCCCTTGCCAAGGTCGTGGAATAAAACCACAAGACGCAATAAGGCCTTTCCATCTCCGCATAAATCATCAAATAACGCCTGAATAAAAGGGTCTTGAATGCGCTCTAGATGCCATAAGCATTTTAAAGAATGAATGTCTACAGGGTAGATGTGATAGCCATCAAACTGAGGAAGATTGATGGCATGGCGCATGGGCCTGATGAGGTGTTGAAGCAGGCTAGCTTTGTAGAGGGCATAAAGAAACTGGTTGAGGTGTTGGCGGTAGAAAAGACGCTTAAATAACCCATAGAGCACCGAAGGATTGTGAGGCTTTGACGGTGTTTGACGTAGGTAGTGGATGAAGCCAATATCAAACTGCAAAGGTACATCTTCAAGCGCCAGAAAAGTTTCTAAAACAGTTTTAAGAGAATCGGGTTTTTTATGAAAAGAAGCATACAATGTCCCCTCTGCCATGTAAAGCCCTTTTTTAAACCGTGCTTGTCGCAAGGGTGTAAAAGAGGAAGCATCGCAAAACAAAGGAGCGCTTAGGCGCTTGATGTAGATTTGGGTTGTGATTTTTAATGTCCACAGGCTTTCTAGGGTTTTTTTAGCAAGGCTCATTTGGGCGTTTTGGAGCCGTTTGTCCACAAACCCAAGTTTTTGGGCGACGTTGGGAATAAGTTCAAGGTTGAGGGTGTCTTGTTTTTTGCCCGCACACAAATGCAAGGCAGAGCGTAACCGAAACAAAAACTCTTGGGCCATGCGCAAATCCCTAAACTCCTCTTCGCTTAAAAACCGTGGCACTAAATCTTTGAGCTTGGTGACCCCATGTAAACACTGGGCAATCCAAAAGAGCGTGTTGGCATCCCGAAGACCTCCTACGCCTTGTTTGATGTTGGGTTCCATGGTGAGGGGGTATTGCTCGCCTCTGGCGCGGTACGCGGTGATTTTTTCTTCGATGTAGGCGCGCATTTCATGACGGCGAATGCGAAAAAGTTCTCGCTCGGTTTCCATCCACAAAAATTTTGACCCACATAAAAAACGTGATTCAAGCATGGCGGTTTTGATAGTTAAATCTTCCTTGCTAGCCTCTAGTAGCTCTTCTGCTTTGTGGGTGCGGTGTCCTAGTTTCATGCCTGCATCCCATGCAAGGTAGAGCATGGCGGTGATGATGGGTTCGATGTTGTAGCCCTTGACCTCCTTGTAGACAATCATCAAATCAATATCCGAATAGACACACAACTCTTCACGACCGTAGCTTCCCATGGCCACAAGAGTAATGGGAATGGTGTTGTGCAGGGGCATGTAATTGCCAAAAAATTGGCGCAAGGTGACTTTGTAGATAACCTTCATGAAAGCATCAATGGACTTGGTGTGTTTGACTAAAAAATCCTTGCCCTGAGTTTGTTCAAAAAGAGCGTCCAAGGAGCCAAGATAGGTCTTGATATGGTGCTTGATGAGTTTAGAGATTTCAAAATCACTCGCACCTTGGTCAATGAGTGTTTCGATGTGGTGTTCGAGTTCCATAGCACATTCCTTGGGTCAAATCATCTTAGAATGATACAATAATCACCTACCTTTAAGGGTGCTAGTTTATAATCACTCCACTACAATTTCAAAGGATGGGCATGAGAGAAAAGGCATATACGCAACGATTTCCTGATAGTAAAGGGTATTTTGGCAAATTTGGCGGGGCATTTTTGCCGCCTCAACTTATTGAACAATTTGAAAAAATAGAACAAGCGTACTTAACCATCGGCAATTCCCATGATTTTATCATGAAACTTCGTGACATTCGCAAGCATTTTCAAGGACGCCCCACGCCGGTGTATTATGCTAAGCGTTTAACAGAGCACGTGGGTGGCGCGCGCATTTACCTCAAGCGTGAAGACTTAAACCACACAGGTGCCCACAAGCTCAACCACTGTATGGGCGAGGCACTTTTAGCGTCGTATCTGGGTAAGAAAAAGCTCATCGCCGAAACGGGTGCAGGACAGCATGGTGTGGCGCTAGCGACTGCGGCGGCCTATTTTGGGCTAGAGTGCGAGATTCATATGGGCGAAGTGGACATCGCCAAAGAGCACCCCAATGTCATTCGCATGCGCACCCTTGGCGCTAAAGTTGTGCCCGTTTCTTTTGGGCAACGCACCCTTAAAGAAGCGGTGGATTCGGCCTTTGAAGCGTACTTAAAGGACCCCGAAAACAGCATCTATGCTATCGGTTCAGTAGTAGGGCCACACCCCTTTCCACGTATGGTGCGGGATTTTCAAAGCGTGGTAGGCATTGAGGCTAGGGAGCAGTTTCAAGAAATGACGGGCAACTTGCCAGACAACCTCGTTGCGTGCGTGGGCGGGGGCAGTAACGCCATGGGCCTTTTTAGCGCGTTTATCGATGACCCGTGTGAGATTTACGCGGTGGAACCCATGGGAAGAGGCGCGAAGCTGGGCGAACATGCGGCAAGCTTGACCTACGGCAGCGAAGGCGTGTTGCACGGGTTTAATTCCATCATGCTTAAAGACGATGCGGGTGAGCCTGCGGCGGTGTATTCGATTGCCAGTGGGTTGGATTATCCTTCGGTGGGGCCAGAACATGCCTACCTAAGCTCCATCGGGCGCACCAAGATTGCCACGGCTAATGATGAAGAGACCATTCGTGCTTTTTACATGCTTTCACGGTTTGAGGGCATCATTCCCGCCCTTGAGAGTGCCCATGCGGTGGCTTTTGCCATGAGGCTAGCCAAAGAAAAACCCTTTGAGTCTATCTTGGTAAACTTGAGTGGGCGTGGCGATAAAGACATCGATTTTGTCACCGAAAACTACCCGCCAGAAGCTTACATGTAAAGGTATGCAGGGTTAAGTGTTTTTGCTTAACCCTGTTTTTCTAAGAGCGGCATAATTTCTTTTTGGGTACACTATCCTTTTTCACCACAGGGATAACCATGACACACCTTTTGGATGCGCTTGAATCAGGCCGTAGGCTAAGCCAAAGCGAGGGCGAAGCGCTGTATGATTTGGATCTTTTTACCTTAGGTCACTACGCTAACCGCGCCAGACGCGCGCGCTTTGGAAATCAGGTTTTTTTCAACATCAACCGCCACATCAACCCCACCAACATTTGCGCCGATGTGTGCAAATTTTGTGCCTTTAGCGCGAACCGCAAAAACCCCAACCCTTACACCATGACCCACGAAGAAATCCTGAGTGCCGTAGAGGGCTCGGTTGCCAATGGCGCCAAAGAAGTCCACATCGTCTCTGCGCACCATCCTGATGCAGGACTTGCATGGTACATGGATATTTTCAAAAAAATCAAACAAACATTTCCTTCTTTACATGTAAAGGCTATGACCGCCGCAGAAGTCGATTATTTGGCGCGAACCTATGGGCTTAGCTACGACGCGTTGCTGGATATTATGCTAGAAAATGGTGTGGATTCCATGCCTGGAGGTGGCGCAGAAGTCTTTGACGAAGAGGTGCGCGCGCGTATTTGTAAGGGAAAAGTCAGCTCTCAGGGATGGCTAGAAATCCATCAAAAATGGCACGAACGGGGCCGCATGTCTAACGCCACCATGCTTTTTGGACACGTAGAAACCAGGGCACACCGCATCGACCACATGGTGCGGTTGCGGGAACTTCAGGACAAAACGGGCGGTTTTAACGCATTTATCCCCCTTGTCTACCAGCGAGGCAACAACTACCTCAATGTCACCGAATTTTTAGGTTCTCAAGAGATTTTAAAAACCATGGCCATTAGCCGTTTGATGTTGGATAATTTGCCGCACATTAAAGCCTATTGGGTCACTTCTACTATCAACCTTGCCCTTGTCGCTCAAGAATTCGGTGCGGACGATTTGGACGGCACTATCGAAAAAGAGTCTATTCAATCCGCCGCTGGAGCCGCAAGTGCCTCAGGAATGCGCCTGAAAGACTTTGTGGATCTTATCCATACCAGCGGGTTTGTGCCTGTTGAGCGCGACAGTCTTTATAATGAAATCAAACGTTACATGTAAAAATCAAAACACATCAAGGAGTCCGCGTGGATTTTTTTAAGTTACAAAGCCATGGCACTACCGTCAAAACGGAAGCAATGGCAGGGTTTACCACTTTTTTGACGATGCTCTACATCGTCCCAGTCAATGCCATCATTATGAGTAATGCAGGCATGCCCATGGATGCGCTCATCACTGCAACAGCGCTCATCACTATTTTTGCCACTATTCTTAATGGTGTTTGGGCTAATACACCCATCGCCATGAGTGTGGGCATGGGGCTCAATGCGTACTTCACTTTTGGTTTGGTGTTAGGCATGCAAATCCCGTGGCAAACGGCACTTGGGGTTGTCTTTCTCTCAGGTATTATTTTTCTCGCCCTTTCTTTGACGCGCTTTCGGGTGTGGATTATGGAGAGTGTGCCTAAAGACTTGCGCCGCGCTATTAGTGCGGGGATTGGCGCGTTCATCGCATTTATTGGCTTAAAACAGATGGGTATGGTGGTTGCAAATCCTGCGGTGATTGTAGGCCTTGGCGATTTTAAAGACCCCAATGTCCTTTTAGGTGTCTTGGGCCTCGTGCTTATTTTTGCTTTTTACGCATGGAAAGTAAAAGGTGCCTTTATCATTGCTGTGCTTGTTGCTTCCGTAGTAGCATGGGTGAGCGGACTTGCGGCGTATCCTACAGAGGTGTTTTCTATGCCCGCTTCCATCGCGCCGATTATGTTTGAACTTGATATCCTCTCAGCCCTTAGTCTCGCGCTTTTGCCTGTGATTATCACCTTTTTGATTACGGATATGTTTGATTCCCTTGGTACCCTTGCGGGTGTGGGGTACCGCGCAGGGATTTTTAAAGAAGATGGTAAAGAGTTGCAAAAAACCCTCGAAGCAGACGCGGGTGCTACGGTGGTAGGGACTTTGCTTGGGGTTTCTACGACGACGAGCTTTATTGAAAGTGCGAGTGGAGTAGAAGAGGGCGGTCGCACGGGCTTGACAGCGGTGTTTACGGGCCTGTTTTTTATTTTTACTCTCTTTATGCTACCGTTGTTTAAAGCTATCCCGCCCAATGCCATTTACCCCGTGCTTGTGATGGTTGGGGTGCTCATGTTTAGTGAGCTTGCCAACATCGACTTTAAAGACCTTGCCACCTCGTGCGCAACCTTTTTAATTGTCATCATGATGCCTTTGACTTTTTCTATTACCAATGGCTTGGCGTTCGGGTTTATCTCTTTTGTGCTTATTAAACTCATTCAGCGAGAGTATTCGGTGATTAATCCGGGCATCATCACGTTAGCACTCATCAGTGTGCTCGCCTTTTTATTTCATTAAGAACTAAGGAACCCTTGTGCAATTTTACAGTTACGAAGAATTTTGTGTCGATGTGAATGTGTTGGCAAAAGAGGTGAAAGCCTCTTTTGCGCCTGAGGCGATTGTGGCTATTGCTAGAGGTGGGATGACGTTGGGGCATTTTTTGGCTGAAGCTTTGGAGATGCGCGATTTGTACGCGATTAACTCGATCCACTATGAAGAGACCCGAAAACTTGACACCATTGAGGTGTTCAATGTCCCCAATCTTTCCAAGGTCACGCGGGTGCTTGTGGTAGATGATATCATCGACAGCGGTGAGACGATGATTGAGATTAAGCGGGTTTTGCTTGAAAAATACCCCCATATAGAGCTCAAAGTTGCCGCTGTTTTTTACAAGGAAAAAGCTTTGCTTCGACCTGATTTTGCAGCACGCGAAGCGACGCAGTGGATTAAGTTTTTCTGGGATTTTGAAATCGACGGCGGAGCCTAAAGATAGGGTGCTTTGCACATGTTGATTACTGCTTGTTTTGCCTCTTGGCGCGCTTGGCTTAAAATGGCTTGTTTTTAGACTACGCCAAGGAGTGAAAAAAGGTATAATGCAGTAAGTTTGAACCCAAAGGAACACCAAGTATGGTTTTAATGATTGATAACTATGACAGCTTCACTTACAACATTGTGCAGTATTGCCTAGAGCTCGGTGCAACACTGAAAGTGATTCGCAACGATGAGCTAACGTTGCAAGAGATAGAAGCGCTAAATCCTGAAAAAATCATCATCTCTCCCGGTCCAGCCACACCCAACGAAGCAGGAGTGAGTTTGGATGTAATTAAACATTTTGCGGGAAAAGTACCCATTCTTGGGATTTGTTTGGGGCACCAGGCCATCGCACAAGCCTTTGGCGGTGAAGTGATTCGCGCCAAAAATATGATGCATGGCAAAACGTCGCGGATAAAGCAACATGCCCCTACGTGTTTGTTTGAAGGCATCCCTGAAGCTTTTATTACTACACGCTATCACTCTTTAGTGGTTAATCAAGAGAACTTACCTGAATGCATCACGCCAACGGCATACAGTGCAGATGATGGCGAAATCATGGCGCTTGAAGTCAAAGGGATGCCAGTCTATGGCGTGCAATTTCACCCCGAGTCTATTTTGAGCGAACATGGTTATGATATTCTGAGGAATTTTTTAAAGCAATGAGTGAAACACGGGCTCTCGGGCTCCTTTTTGGAATACATACTCTGTTTTTACTTTATGGTATTAGTCAACTCTCTATTAGTTACCACGAAGCAGTGGTTTTTTTTCAGACTGAGGGAGTGTTGCACCATCTTGTGCGCTTTTCTTCTGCACTTTTTGGGCAAAACGACTGGGCATTGCGGCTCCCTTTTGTGTTTATTCATCTTCTCTCCACTCTTTTGCTCTACAAGATAGCCAAGCCACTTTTAAAGCGAAAAATCGACCGACTTTTTAGCGTGCTTATTTACCTTATGCTCCCTGGCATTAGTGCGGCAGCATTGTTGGTCAATGAGGCATCTTTGACTATTTTGCTCACCCTTTTGTTTGTCTGGCTTCACCAAAACAACTACCGCATAGTTTCACTGGTTGTGCTTTGCTTGTCTTTGGCGGTCGATAACTCTTTTGCTATTTTTTATCTTGCACTCTTTTTCTATGGGATAGCAGTAAAAGACCGTTCGCTGTTTGTGATTGCTTTGATTTTATTTGGACTTTCTATGTCTTTTTACGGTTTTGATACAGGCGGAAAACCTAAAGGATACTTTTTAGACACCTTTGGGGTTTATGCAGCGGCGTTTTCACCGCTCTTTTTTTTGTATTACATGTATGCAATTTACCGTATTGCCATTAAAGAGAAAAAAGAGATACTCTGGTACATTACTTTTGTAGCCTTTGCGTTTTCATTTTTGCTCTCCTTGCGTCAGCAGTTGATGTTGGAAGATTTTATTCCCTTTGCTGTGATTGCCGTGCCTTTAGTGGTGCGCGTTTTTTTCAATAGCTTCAGAGTGCGCCTACCAAGACACCGGTGCTGGCATGCCTCCTTGGCAATGGTTGTCATGTTTGCGCTGAGTATCAACTTTGTTATGACTATTTTTAATAAGCCACTCTATCACCTTGTGAAAGAATCAGATAAACATTTTGTTTACAATTACCACGTTGCTAAAGAATTGGCACAATGGCTCCATGACGAAAGTATTGATGCTGTTGATGCCAATGATGCAAAACTTCAACTCAGGCTTCAGTTTTATGGTGTTCAAAGCAGCAAAACACTGCTGCTACAAGAAGTCGCCAATAGTGAAAAAACAAATCAAAATGATTTTTTGCTCAGTTATGCTGGAAAAAAAATAGCGCATTATCGCATTTTCCCTAAAAATCCCGACAGGGCTATCCCGTGAAAAAGCTACCAAGAACCCCTGCCTTTACCATGCTAGAGTTAGTGTTTGTGATTGTTGTGATCGGCATCATCTCCGTTGTCGCTCTTCCGCGGATGAGCGACAACAACCTTCGCACAGCTGCTGATCAAGTGGTGAGTCACATCCGCTATACGCAGCATTTAGCCATGCAAGACGATAAGTTTGACCCTGGTGATCTGGAGTGGTTTAAAGGGAGTTGGACAATCCGATTTTATGAAAACCTTTCCTTCACCAATACAGCTTGTCCTAAGGATAGAGATAAAGACGAGAAGGAATTTGAGGGCGTATGGGCATACGTTATTTTTTCTGACAAACCCAGTTATACGAGAAATCCAAATTTGACCGAAATGGCAAGAAATCCAGAAAATCCAAGCCAATTTTTGTCTGGTGGGTATAATAACACCCTGTGTGTTGATAACAGTGATAATGGTGTGAATGCTCAGTCTATGCCTCAACTCAGACTTCGCGAAGAGTATGGTATTACAAGTATAATCTTTAGTGGAGGCTGTCGATCCAATATTCAATATATTAGTTTTGACTCCTTGGGAAGACCCTCGAATTCCTTTGCTAACACACTTCCTTATGAGCTTGCTTCGCCAGGTTGGCATAAGCTTTTGACCCAACAATGCCGAATAATCCTTAGTAATGAAACAGACTCCATTACCATTGCCATTGAGCCAGAAACAGGTTTTGTTCATATTCTTTGATTTC
>NZ_JAFHKK010000023.1 GCF_016937535.1 Sulfurospirillum tamanense
AGAGCATGCTTGCAAAGTTAAATAATTTAAAGCCTACGACTTAAGGTACGCTAGCGACAGATTGGCCATGAATTGGTGTATTGTGCTTTGGATGAAATCTTGATACACCACCCCATTTTCAACACTTTCTAAAAGTTCTTGTTTGTAGGCATCTAAATCTCCTCTTTTGTTGTACTTTTTTATTGTCCACAAAGACGCTACAAACCTCCTACGAAGAGCGTTTTTCCAACCCCCACATCACCACGGCTGAAAGGTACGGGATGCTTTGGATAACAAGCGTGACGGCGTAGACGTAGATTTCGGTGATGCCACTGGTGTTGTGCGCGATGAGTGCGACGCAAGAAACAATCAAAGCGGCTCCTAGCATCATCTCATATTTGACGGGATTTTGGGTGCGTTTTTTGCTGTTGCCACCTTTTTCCGTGCGCTTAAAGGGTAGGCCGTCTTTCACAAACCCATCGTACACGGCTTTGAAGATGATGAGTTGCAAACTCATGGAGGCGATGGCACTAAGGAGCGTGTTTTTAAAACTCGTCTTTACCCGCAAGCGGTAGAGAATGAAGGTATGCAAGATGTTTACCAAAAACGCCGTGATGATGGGAATCGTCAAAGCGATGGTCGGGATGGTTACCCCCACGAACAAAATCACGGGCACCCAGAGGATGTTCATCATCGCCATGAGTGGGCCCATGGCATCGCTGAGCCAAAAGAACCACCCTGTGGCAAACTTGTGCTTTTGGGAAGGAGTAAGCGAGGTAGCTGAGAGCTTAAATTCGCGCCAGTGTTTTTTCAAAATCTGAATCGCCCCATAAGCCCAGCGGTGGCGTTGGGTTTTAAAGGCTTCAATGGTGTCAGGCAAAAGCCCGTACCCGTAACGGCGGTTGGTGTAGTGGGCCACATAGCCCGCCTCAAAGAGCCGAAGTCCTAGCTCACTGTCTTCGACGATGGTGTCTGTGCCCCACCCGCCCACTTCCATCATGGCACTGCGGCGTACCATCACCATGGTGCCGTGTACGACGATGGCGTTTTCTTCGTTGCGGTCAATCATCCCGATGTCAAAAAACCCTGCGTATTCGGCGTTCATGGCCGCCTTGACGATGCTCTCGTTCCCATCACGGTGGTCTTGGGGTGCTTGGACGATGGCGACTTTTGGGTTATCAAACAGCGGCACCAAATCCACAAGCCACGGCCCTTTGACTACATAATCCGCGTCAATCACCGCGATAATCTCCGCTTCTGGGTGGGTAAATTCCAACGCCCGATTGAGCGCACCCGCCTTGAAGCCTGTACATGTAATGTTCAAAAACACAAACCGCTCCCCTAGTTCTTGACACAGCGCTTCGATGGGTTTCCAGTAGTATTCTTCAGGGGTATTGTTGATGATGACGAGCACTTCAAAGTTCGGATACCGAAGCTGCGCCAAGGAGCGCAATGTCTCCTCCAGGACATGGGGTTGTTCTTTGTATGCAGGCACGTGGATAGAAACGAGCGGGATATTTTGCGAGGTTAAATTTATAGGCACCAATCGCCTTGGGGGCTGGCCAATAGAACAGCCAAAAAGTTCATTGGCCTTGGCCAGCGTAATGACCACCAGAGGAATCATAAGCATCGTTCCCATGCCCCACATCACCCACATGCCCCCGTTCATGTAATTCACAAACGGATACGTTGCCGCCATGACAATCCCAAAGGCCATCCCCTGAGCCGTCACCGCGTAAGCAAGAGCATGGTTGATGTTAAGGCGTTGGTTTTTCAAGCCAAACAAGGTCAAAAGCACCCCAATCAACACCGCCCCGACCATCTGGTATTTCCAGTGCTTGTTAAGCTGAATAATCTCCTCATCCAAGCTAAATTTTAGCCCGCGCTGAGAGTCAAAAATCCCCCAATACTGCCCAACATTTCCCTCATCTGCCCCTTTCCATGGCTGGTCGAAAGCTTCGATGATGTTGTACGTCCACGCCTTCTCTTTAGCAAGATTCAAAAACGAACGCACGGCGATGGCTTGGTTTTTGAGGCTCGGAACAGCTTTTTTGTTGTTGTATCCGTGGCTTGGCCACCCCGTCTCTCCGATGGCAAGGGAAACGCCAGGAAACAACGCTTCCATTGCAGTGTATTTTTCCTCCACAAAGGCGTTAAACCTCTCCACGGAAACCTTTTCCCAATAAGGCAAAATATGCACCGTGACATAATCCACCTGCTCTGCTAGCCACGGATTTTCCATCCACGTGTGCCACACTTCTGCGGTGGTAACGGGCTTGTCGGTTGCTTGGGAAACAAGGAAGATGTAACCTGCCAGTTCTTCAGGGCGAAGGTCTTTGCGTAAAAGGGTTTCGTTACCCACAATGACGGAGCGAATCCGATGGGGATAGCGTTGCAAAAGATACAAGGCCCGCTGAAATTCCACGTAGTTTTCTTCATAATCCCTGCCAAGCCACATCCCCAAGTCGATGGTTAAAGGCGTATGGCCGATGACTTCAAGCACCGCCATGGCATCTTGGGTCGCGTAGGTGCGCACGTTGTCCGCATAGGTGGCGATGAGCGACATATCTTTGGCGATTTGCGCGCGGGAAAGAAGGGTTTTGTCATTGCCGTCGTGGGGCGTGTAGGAAAGAGATTGGATGCGCTCATGTGACGCATGTACCACCACAACCTCACGGTCATGGGTAATCCAAAAAAATGTTTGAAACAATACAGCCAAAATGAGGGCGAAAAAGAGGTATCTCAGGGGTGTTCCTTAGGTAATCTAGGAGTGCAATCATAGCACATTTTAGGGATTTTTACGGGGTCTTGTGCGTTGCATTAATTGCTGTTACAATACGCCAAATAAACCAAAGGATTTTTCATGTCCAACACCCAAGAAGTTGCGTTAAAATACTTTCAAGAAGGCTACAATTGTGCCGAATCCGTCGTCCTTGCGACCACAAAAAACCCTGCCGCCACTGCCGTTGCTTCGGCATTTGGGAGTGGACTTTCCTGTACGGAAGGGATGTGCGGGGCACTTAGCGGAGGCGTGCTTGCCCTCTCTTTGACTAAAGGCAAAGGGGCGCGCCATGAGTCTGCAGAACTTGGCACAGAAGTCAAAGCCCTTGTAGAGGGGTTTCAAACCACCTTTGGCTCCACAGGCTGTTCAACACTGCTTGGATTTTCCCTCACCGACAAAGACGCGGGAGAAAAGTTCCAAGCCAAAGGTTGTTTTGAAACCAAATGCTCTTTGTACGTCAAGTACATAATCGAAGAGCTAGATCACTTACTCAAACCTACACAACCCCTTTAAGGGTTTCTAAAATAGCCTCGTGCATGGCACTAATCTCCAAGGCATGATGTCGCGAGGCTTTGGGTAGCGGGGGCGTGAGTGTAGAGAAAATCCGCCCTGGCTGGCTTGCCATCACCACCACCCTATCAGAAAGCAACAACGCTTCACGAATCGCATGGGTTACCATCACCACGCCCATGTTTTTTTCCCTAAAAAAGCCCAACATAGCTTCATCCATCGCCTCTCTACTGGCCTCATCAAGAGCTGAAAAAGGCTCGTCCATCAAGACCACATGAGATTCCATCGCCACAGCGCGCGCTAGAGCTGCACGTTGTTTCATGCCCCCAGAAAGCTGCCACGGATACGCCTTAGCAAAGGAGGCGATACCTGCGCGCTCCATGCACGCATAAGCTTTTTGGTGCTTTTGCGAAGCGGAAAAGCTCTTTACATGTAAAGGCAACATGACGTTCTCTTCGATGCTTAACCACGGAAAAAGACCCGAATCTTGGGGAATAAAACTGCGCCGATAACTTGGACCATCCACGGGCATGCCACGGTGCAACACCACGCCGTCGCTTTTTTGCTCAAAACCCGCAAGCAACCGCAACAAGGTGGACTTTCCGCACCCGCTTGGCCCTACAATAGAGACAAATTCCCCCACCTCCATGGAAAAATCAATCCGCTGCAAGGCCACCACACAGCGCTGTTCTTGGGGGAGACTGTACGCTTTACTCAACCCTTGAAGTTCAAATTCCAGCACTGCCCATCCTTACATGTAACAGACGCTCAACATAGCCAAAGAGGTATTTTTCGCTCACTATTCCTACCACGCAAATCAGCCCAATGGCAATAAACGCCGCTTCAAAATCCAGCGACCACCGCGACTGAATGATGGCAGACCCCAGTCCCACGCTACTACCCACAACCATTTCCGCCGCGATAAGCACCCGCCACCCCACCGCAAGCCCCATGCGCATCCCTAGCAACAAAGAAGGGGCAAGAGCGGGTAAAACTACCATTCCCAAGGTGCGCATCCGTGAGAGGTTTAACATGCGTGCCATTTGCAAATGGTGTTGGGGAAATTGGCGCACGCTTGAAGCTGTATGGACAAATACGGGGCCAAAAGCGGTGATGACAATCATAAACACCGTCGCCTTTTCGCCAATCCCAAAAAGCAACATGGCAAAGGGAATCCACGCAAGGCCAGGCATGAGCTGCAGCACCCCACCCACTTGCATCCCTGCTCCATATAGCCACGACACCCTCCCGCAAAGCACCCCAAGCCCAAAGCCCAAGACAAGCGCTATGCCATAGCCCACGCCCCAGCGCTTCAAACTCATCCAAAAATGCTCCCACACGGGTGATTGGTAGAGCAACTCCCCTTGCAAAAAGTGCCAAAACCGCTCAAACACCGCTGGAGGCAGAGGAAAGGGAATCCCGCGCGTCCACTCTACCGTCCAACCCAAAAGGTACCACGCGCCCAAAAAAACAACACTCCCACAAAAGGCGCGAGCAAAGCCTTAAGGCGCAACGCACTCCCCTAAGGGCCGCACACGCCCCAAGATGCCCTGAGCGACTAAAAATTCCCCCAAGGCTTCAAGGCTTTTTAGGTCCGCTTCTTCCCAGCCAACGCGGTAAAAATGGTAGGCCATCGCTTGCGTGGTCGCTTCTAGCGAAAGTCCCGTAGCAGCAGAAAGTATCTGGGCCGCTTCGTCAGGAAACGCGGCTATAAAGGCCGCACTTTGTGCCAAGGCCGCCTTAAGTGCAGGTAAAACCTTGGCGTGTTCTTTTAAACTACGCTCTTTGGCCATGAGCAAAAGCGGATAGGTATTGCCCGTGCCGCCAAGGCTCATCAGCCGTTTTCCCAAGCCTCTTTCCACTAATACCGAAGGGGTGGGTTCACTGGCCACCACCGCGTCTGCCTCACCGCTTGCTAGCGCTGTAGCCATCAACGAAGGAGCCAAATCCATCATCTCTTTGTCTAATGAAAGGCCGAGGCTTTGGGTTTTTAGCAACAAGCCTCCATGGGTTGAGGTGCCAAATTTCACCGCAACCCTCTTCCCTTGCAACTCCTCTAGGCCTGTAGCCAAAGAAGTTTTTGGCACCACCACCCAATGGCGCTCTTCACCTCCACCCAAAGGCATGAGCGCTTGTACCCTTGGGCAGTATTTTCCTAGGGCAATGAGCGCGGCGGTGTCTCCCATGGTGGCAAAATCCGCATCCCCAAACAAGAGCGCTTCACTGGTTGCAGGGCCGCTAGCAAAGCGTTTGGGGTTTATATGTAACCCTTGGGCTTCAAAAAACCCCTTGGCCACCGCCACAAGCATTACCCCATCCCCGATGCGGTCTTGATAGGCGATGGTAATGGGTTTTGCACATCCTAGCACCACACAAAAAAACATCCCCAACACACTCCGCATGGTTTTCCTTTGCTAAAAAATAGGACACTGCTTGCCATAGCAGTACTGGTTGAACTTTTTTTGATCGCATTTACTTAGTGCCGCGGCTTCAAGCTTTACATGTAAGAACGTTTCAGAGAGCTTAGCGGCGATGGTAAGGGCCGTCCACACTTCGCGGTTACAGCAGCGCGCCGCTTCATAAGTGGCGATTTCTCCTAGCACGGCGTGGGTGGCTTGTTGGGCCAGTTGTCTGCTTTGGGCTTTGACAGGCGAAGCACCCAAGCACACCGCAAACCCGATGCCCACTCCGCTTGCCGCGCCACACACTCCCAAAAATCCGCACGCGCCACCCATCACGCTCGCACCGCGCGTTAGGGCTACATGTAAGGCATCTTGGGCCACGCTACCGCCACTGTTTTTAAAGGCGGTGACGATGATAGCAGGTACCATGGCGTGGTGTTCGGGGCCATGTTTTGGCACGCTTGGATGCTTGCGGATGGTCTCATACAAAGCTAACATGTCTGTTGCGTTTGAATGGGCGCAAATATGCTCGATGACTTCCAGTGCCTCTTTGGCATGGCAGGTGTCGCACACAAAGTGATTTTCCTTACATGTAACGCTGGTTTGCACGGTTTTACCGCAATAATAACAGCGGTTTTCTTGGGAAACTTGGCTGTACACCAACCCCTCACCACACACCATGCAGTTGGCCGTTTTTTTGGTGAGGCTAAAACTCGGAACGGCTTTCGCGGGAGCCAAGCTGAACCCAGCGGGCTTGGGTTTTTCAGGGGGCACGGCGCACGCACAGCCTTGGCCTTCTTGGTTGCTTACAGCGCCCGTGCTATCAAAAATAAACAGTTCGCTCTCCAACGCTTTAGCGTAGTGGGCGGGAATGTTAGCTTTAACGCCTTTTAAAAGCACGGTGCCCTCTTCCAACACGAGGCGCGCTAGGGGGCCTTGGTACATCACCGTTTGCAAGGAACTGGTTTGAGGTTTGTGGGCTTCAAAGGTGAGCGAATAAAAACTGTGGCCTTGGACTTGGCGGTAAAAAAAGCGCTTAAGTAAGCGCACGTTTTCAAAACCGCTCTCACGCAACAAGCCTAGCAAGTGGGTGATGGTGAGCGCCCCGCCGATGCACTCGCCACTGAGCTTACTGTCGTTGCGAATGCTCGCACTTGGCTCTTCGTCGCACACCACATCCGAGACCACCAACCTGCCGCCATTTTTAAGCACCCGAAAAATCTCCCCAAAGAGTTTGCGCTTGTGAGAAGAGAGGTTGAGCACACAGTTTGAGGTGACCACGTCGTAGCTTTGGTCAGGTTCTGGCAAAGACTCTAGGTAGCCTTTCACAAAAGAGAGGTTGTCATAGCCTAACTGTTGCGCCACCTCCTTTGCCCCTTTTGAGGCGATGGCAAGCATCGAGTCAAGCATGTCTACCCCGCGCACTCTGCCGCTCTCGCCGACTAATTTTGCGGCGATAAAACACTCTACCCCGCGCCCCGAACCTAGGTCCAACATGGCTTCATTTGGCACTAACGCAGCGTCTAATACGGGGCTTCCACACCCGTAGCCTCGAAACCGCAAGGATTGGGGGATGTGGGAAAGGTACTGCTCTTCGTAGCACACGGGGTTAAGGATGTCTTCTTTGTCTTCCAAGGCCGCGTCGTGGTAAAAGTCCTTCACAAGGCGCAAAGACGCACTCTCACCCGTGGCCACAAGGCAATTGGAATGCACACACGCTACGCCCTCATTAGCTCCGCAACTGTAGAGAATCTCACCCATTTTCAGTTGCAACCCGACGCCTTCCACGGGGCTTTCTTTGGCGGCTTGGACGATGAGACTTAGGGCCAGTTTTTCCATCACGCGCTCATAGGGGTCATCACCCATAAAGGTGTTTGCGTGGGCAAAACTGTGGTCAAAGTCGCCTCCGCCAAGCAAAAAGCGCAAGGGAGTGGTGAGGTTAACAACAGAACTTTCACGGATGGCCTTAGCCACAGGACTTTGCAAGGCTTCGGCGATGCTTCGCCCTTCCATAAGGAGTGCCTTTTCGCCGACCATGGCGGCACTGGGGTAAAAACTGCCATCATACGCCAACGCCGTGCGCCCCGAACTTGACCCATCATGTACCGTGCCCGCGGGGGCGAAGATTTGGGTTTTTAAAACTTCAAGGTTGTCGATGATGACCCCCTCTTTTTCTGCTTGGGCGCAAGCGCGCAAGAGGGCGTCAAAGAGGACTTTTTCGTCCATGAGTGGTTCTTGTTGGGCGCGCCCTCTGGAAAAGGGCCACATGAAATGCACATGGTTTGCCCCAAGACTCTTGGCAAGGCGCACCACTTCGGGGGTTTCGTGCACGTTTAGTGGGTGCAAACACAAGGAAAGGGAGTAGAGATAGCCCGCATTTTTAAGCCACACTAGATTGCGCTCTAGTTTTGTAAAACTTCCTTTACCGCGAATGGCTTCGTGGGCTTTAGGGAGTCCATCAAGACTGACTTGAAAATGCACGCGTGCTTTAGGGTAGTCCTTATATGTAAGGGTTTTTTCGAGCAACAAGCCGTTGGTGAGTACCGCCACTTCGGTCTCTTTGAACGCCAAAATCGCTTCTACTAACGCGTTAAACTCAGGATGCACCGTGGGTTCGCCACCGCTTAGCACAAAAAGGCGTGCCCCAAGAGCGTACGCTTCTTCTACCAAAGGCAACAGCTTGGCTAAGCTCAGCGTGTCTTTTTCGCTAGGACTAGAGCTAAACAAACAGTGGGTACATGTAAGGTTACAGCGGTTGGTGAGGTGAATCCAAAACTCTTGCAAGGGGACTTTTGCCTGTTTTTTGGGCGCGTACACCGCGGGGTTTGGGGTGCCGATGCGCGTGCGCAAGGTGCGAAGGGTGTCGCTCTCTTCCTCTAAACACAGGGCTTCATCGGCCTTGGGACTTGGCACAAACCAGTGGGCACTTTGGGTGTGCACATACACAGGGGTATTTTCGTAAGTAAACCGTTTCCACATACTACACGCTCACGTTGAGGATTTTGCCCTAAGGGCTTTGATTTTTTTGACCGCTACGGGCAAGAGGGCAAGCAGGCCAAAAAGCACGAGTACCAAGGCCATCTCTTTGGTAAAAATATCGCCCAAGTGGTCGATGCGCGAAAGCTGACTTCCCGCGTACGTGTAGGCAAATCCGCCGGGGATGATGCCGATAAACGTGGTGATAAAAAAGGTTTTAATATCGATGCGCGTCAGGCCGCAAAAGAGGTTGACCAAGAAAAACGGAAACACAGGGATGAGCCGCAAGGCAAAAAGGTAACTGTACCCATCGCGCTCTAGTTCGGTGTTGAACTTGGCCAACTCGTTGGCGTATTTTGCTTGCAAACTTTCCCCTAGCACAAAACGCGCCACGTAAAAACTCGCCACCGCCCCAAGGGTCGCGCCAAGGACGGCAAAAATAAGCCCAAAAAACGCCCCAAACATAAAACCCGCCGCGAGGGAAAGCACCGTGGCGATGGGAAACATGAGTGCCACCGAAAGGGCATACAGCGCCACAAGCCCAAGGGCGCTTAAGAAGTAGTGCTCTTGCACAAACAACAGCAAGGTTTCGCGCTTGGCTTTGAGCATTTCAAAGGAAACATACGCATCAAGTCCAAGGATGTTTACAAGCACAACAAGCCCTACCACGAGGGCAAGAAGGAGGAGTTTTTTCTTCACATTATCCCTTTAACGATGCAATCATGCGTTTGGTTTTGTAGCGGTTTATCCAAGAAGTAAGTGTGCCGTGTTTTGGCTGCGTCAAGGTTTTGGCGACCGTCTCATCAAAGAGCAAGTCTAGCAAATGCACCCCATTTTTGCCGCCGCGTGACATGGAGCTACAGCACTCTTGGCAGTAACTCACGATGGTTTCGCACTCGGTCTGGTGGGCGCGGGAGACCATCTGTTCACGGGCAAGTTTGGGGTTGGTGAGGGCTAGCATCCCGCCGCTTCCACAGCACTGGGTTTTGTCGCGGTTGAACTTGAACTCCTCAAAGGGGAGTTTGATAGTACGTAAAATCTGGCGTACCGCTTCGTGCAACGGCTTTTCGAGGCGCGTCGGACAGGGGTCGTGCAAGGCCACAGGCTTGGCCTCGCTAAAGTCCCGCTGAGGCACGCCAATCTGCGCTAAAAGCTTGTACAACGAGAGGGTTTTGACCTGTGGCGAGAGGGTTTTGAGGCTCATGTAACAGTTCTCACACGCGGTCACCACGGTCGTCACGCCAAGGCGGTCGATGTCGCGCTCTAGCAAACTGTAAAACCCTTCAAATCGGTCGATGTCGCCCAACACCCGCGTGGGTTTGCCACAGCACTGCATGAGCACGCTCATCCCTGGACACGCTTCTTGCAAATGCGCGATGATGGACTTCACAAGAGCGGGAGAATAGGAACTCAGGGCGCATCCGGGCATGAACGCCATGTGGGAAAAGTCGGTGGCACGGAATGTTTTGATGGTCGTAAGCGCTTTTGAAAAACTCAAGACTTGGTGAAACAACACCGCACGGTAGCCAAAATTTTTAAGCTCCGTAGGGGCAAGTTCCACTTTGCGCTTTACAAAATGCGCTTCAATGCTGATGTCTTTTGGGCACACATGGGCGCAATACCCACAGGCCGCGCAGGAAAAGGCCACAGAAGCGGGAGATTCTTTGATGGTTTCAAGAAGGGTTTTGGGAGAGTCCGTAAACTCCCCCATCATCAAACACCCCTTCATGCACGCTTTACAGTCGATACACTCGGTTGAAGGGTTCATTATTGTGCGAGTACGTCGCTGATTTTAGCACGTGGCCATTTTTCTTGACCCCCTTTGAGGGTAAACAGTTGGTCTTTGCTGATGCCATTTTCAAGGTAAAAATCATAGGCGCGATCCGCTCCGCCACCGCCACGCGGGCACACGATGACCACTTTTTGGCCAGGCTTGATAGAAGGAAGCACTGCGGCAAGGGCTGCTTTTTCCGCGTCTGTTTTGACGGGGTACGCATACGTGTCTACAGCACCTTTGAGGTGTTCTTTGTCAAAGCCAGGTTTTTCTTGGATGTCTACAATGACCACAGACTCAGGCGCCGTACGAATCAACGCTGCTGTTTCTTCTGCTGTGATGTAGTTGTATTTACCACCAAAAAACCCAAACAAAGTGCTGTTTAGCACCACCAACAAACCTAAAGCTACCGCTACCGTGCGAAGCATTTTCATGAAAAACTCCTAAAAAGTGTTTACATGTAGGGAATGTACAACGGATAAAAAAGGAGGATGGTACAAAGAGGTATCATGCTGCCATTGTTGTACGCTCAAGCCTTGAGCCTGTACATGAGTGCGAAATTATAAAGCGTGTATGCTTACATGTAAGTTAAAATGGTAAATTACCATTTACCGCTATTTTGTCACATTTGTTTCTCTTATTTGTAAGTGTCATCTTGCACTAAAATATCGTTTATTTTGTCTCTTGGCCATCCGTACTGCCCATCGGTCAAAATGAACACGCGCGCCTTTGGTATGCCATTTTTGACCAACACATCTACCGCACGCTCTGCGCCGCCGCCTTTTGGACACACGATGACTACCTTGTCTTCAGGCTGAATCTGCCCCATGATGGCTACCAAGCGCCCTGCTTCTTCGGCGGTATTTACCGGAAATGCGTAAGTAGGAATGGCACCTTTGAGGTGCTCTTCGTTAAAATCCTCTTCCACTTGAATGTCCACAAGTGCCACGGCACCGCCTTCACGCACCAGTTGCGCCACTTCGGGGGCGTCGATGTAATTGTACGCCGCTTTTTTGCCGCCACACCCTACTAACACAAGACCAAGCAACACTGTTGCCATCACCAAACGAAACTGCATAAGTACTCCTAAAAATGGGTTACATGTAAAGAAAAAAGGGGGTGACCACAAAAGCAGAAAGAGGTTGCATAAGATGGTCGCTTAAAACTTAAGCCTGCATTGCATGTGGCGGTATTGTAAAGAAGATGGTCTTAATGTCTTATTAAAAATAGTAAATATTTTTTTACCCATTGATTGAAATCAATCAATGCTTTTCCCGCCCGCCCTTGGTAACATGCCGACAACTTTTAGCTTCTTGTGAACACGTGTTTGCAAGAAGGGGAAGCACCAAGGGTGCGCGAGCCCTCCGCTGAGGAGAACTCAGCGCTCTCACAGAGAGTGCAAGCACAAGAGCGTAGCTTTTGGGGCTTTGCCCTAAAAGCGTATCAAAAGTTCTGCAAGAACTCTAATGAAAAAGGAGATAATTTGTCTTTATCTATGTTTTGTGACCAATGCTCAATGAGCGCCATTAACGGATGCGGTGCCAAAGGCCAAGAAATCGGTACATGTGGCAAAGATGCCAATCTAGCTAAACTGCAAGATATTATGATTTACGGGCTTAAAGGTTTAAGCGCTTACCGCACCCACGCCGACCAACTGGGTGCTAACACCAAAGTCGTGGACGACGTACTGGCTGAAACCTTGTATTTCACCCTCACCAACAGCAACTTTAACTTCGACGAGCACATCGCGCAGCTCATGAAAATAGGCACAGCGGGCATCGAGATGATGAACATCTTAAGCGACGCACACACGGGACACCTTGGCGTGCCAACGCCTGTCACCGTGCCCCAAAACAAGGCTGAGGGCAAGGCTATCTTGGTGAGCGGTCACAACCTTGACATGCTCCAAAAACTTTTAGAGGCCACCAAAGACAAGGGCATCAACATCTACACCCACTCCGAAATGCTCCCCGCCCACGGCTACCCGGAACTGCGCAAATACGCCCACCTCAAAGGCAACATCGGCAAGGCGTGGTTTGACCAGACAACCCTCTTTGAAAAATGGAACGGTACCATCATCGTCAACACCAACTGCATCGTGCCGCCGAAAAAAAGCTCCACCTACGTTGAGCGCCTTTACACCTACTCAATCGTAGGCATCGAAGAAGGCAAAAAAATCATCAACGACGACTTCACGGATGTCATCGCCCAGACCTTGGCACTGCCTGATGTGACAGGATTTGAGAGTGATGAAACCCTCCAAACAGGCCACCACTACAAAACCATCCTCTCGTTGGCACCGCAGGTTCTCGAAGCCGTAGCGGCAGGGAAAATCCGCCAGTTTTTTGTCATCGCAGGGTGCGACGCACCGGGAAAAGGGGGCGAGTACTACCGTGAATTTGCCAAAAACTTGCCAGAAGATTGTGTCATCATCACGTCAAGTTGCGGAAAGTTCCGCTTTAACGACATCGACTTTGGCACCATCGCCGACACGGGCATCCCCCGCTACCTCGACCTTGGCCAGTGCAACGACAGCGTAGGCGGCATCCACATCGCCCTAGCCGTATCGCAAGCACTCAACACGCCGGTCAACGACCTGCCTATCTCCATCGTGCTAAGCTGGATGGAGCAAAAAGCCGTACTCGTACTCCTCGCGCTCTTTAGCATCGGCATCCAAAACATCTACCTCGGCCCAAAACCACCACAATTTGTCAACGACGACATCTTCGCCTTCTTGCAAGAGCACTTCAACTTGCACCTCACAGGCGATGTGGAAAGCGACATGGAGAATCTTCTCATTAAGAAAACTGCGTAAATCTTTACATGTAAAGATGAGGAAGCCTTGAGGGGCTTTCTCTATTTTTTTAAGCGACCAACCAACCAAACTCTTTTAATTTCTCTGCGCGTTCAAAAAACTTCTTTTCCAAAATATCTGAAAATTCCATCTCCTCTTTTAAGGCTCTTTTATCTTTAGAATAAGAGCTTATGGGCTTGCGCGTAAAAAAAGGCATTGAGCCTAGCGTTTTGAGGCGTTCTATGTAGTGCGGCATTTTATCGACGTATATCAAAGCCGTTTCTCTAGCAAGTCTTAAAAAATCTGAAAAAGAGACATCTAACTTTTGACAAATAACTTTAAAATCATTGGGTCTGATGTTTTGTTGTTTGCCATTGATCGTTAAGTGTGATTCATGACCATAACATGAATCATAAAGAGCTGTTGTTGCAACATCGTAAAGTGGCGACATAAACGAGCGATTTTTTGTGTGCATGATGCTTAAATTTTTGGTGTGCATATCTTCATGGACGATTAAAAGTGAATAGAAAAGATAGTGTAAAAAAATCAACCGCTCTTTTTTATCTAAAAGCTCTTTGGCAACCCTTTGCGCCATTTTTTCGGTTGAAGTATCGTATTTTGTTTCGCTATTGAGTCCCATCAAAGAAGAAACATTGGTTTTGGCAAAAACACTGTTTTGGTACTTGTCAAATCGCTTGATGATGTAATGCCAATCTTCCCCATCTTTGATGATAGCAGACCATGGCACATCAAAGCCCAATTCGTTTTTAGCAAAACTCATATGGAGGTGTTCGTTCACCGACAAATAGGGAATATATTTTTGTGCTTGTGGGTCAGTATACTCTTTGTTGTATGGCTTGATAAAATAGTATGTTGGCTCACTTTTTTGTGGTTCGCGCAAGACCCCATGAGCCTCATCCATAATAACATGCATTTTATGTTGTTGCCCCGATAAGCCAAATTGAACAGAAGGTTGCGTTGCTTTGGCTATATCTTTGATAAACAATTTTTCCTTATTGATTTTAATATCCAGCGCTAGCACATTGGGAAAGTCATGCTTGCCCAAAATCTCTTTTTTGTGCGTATGGTAAAAAATACCGACATCACTATTGGGCGTTAAAACACTCTTCTCTTTTGAAAAAGACAAATCTCCCACATTTTGTTCAAGTGCCAACAATAATGCAATCACCGAAGATGTTTTTTCTTGGTATTCCAATGCTTGCCTGTCTATTCCTTCAGGCAACAACTCTTCAAATACGGGAAATAACTCTGTCGATTCAATGAGTGCAAAAGGAGTGTCTAATGTTGGAATGATTTCGATGGGTTCAGAAAAAAGATAATTTATATCGTAGGAAAATATAAACTTTTCCAAAGATGCTGAAAACCCAACGACGCCAGCATATCTTTTGTTCTTATACACATAGGCAAAAAAATCCATGATTTCTTCAGGGGAGCGAAGTCGATAGGTCGTACTTGAAGCACTGCCATAAGAGACAACTCTTCTTAAAGTGATTAACTCTTTGATGTGCCTTTGCAAAGTCCTTGGCTCAATTTTGTATTTTAAATTGCTCATTATTTCACTTAAGGATAGATTGGTTTTCTTGTCAGCAAATAGTTTTAAAATATCGATATATTCTCTTTTCAGCTTCATATTTTATCCTTAAGTTTATTGCGACACATATTTAGTTGTATTTAAGTTAATGCAAATACTATAGCCACTTTAATTAAAATAAGCTTAATATATGTCGCAAAAACCTTGAGATGATTTTTGAGTTAAGTGGCTTTATATTTTCACCTAGAATAGCCCACAACCCCCACCCAATAGGCGACGTAGAAGGCGACATGGAAAATCTTCTCACTAAGAAACTGCGTAAATTAGCTTTTTAACACTTTACATGTAAAGCCTTTGGTGCTTTACATGTAAAGACTAACAGTTATCCATAAACTCCCTTTTTTTGGACCACTCGACTCGGCTTTTAATCGAAGCGCACTGTTTTTTGAGTATCTGAAAATGGTCTAATAAATCAATGTCATCTTTAAAGATCTCACCCAATAGTTCTAAATCTTCCAGTCTTTTGGTGAAATACACAACGCTACTCCCCGACCATCCGTGGTTTGATGGCTCTAGTTTTAATCGCTTAAAGTCTTCAATATTTTTATTCACACAAATAAAGACCTTTAAAAGCCTTTTCTTTATCTTTCCGTCCATTTTGCAAACAACCATACGGAATAAAAAATCAATTTCATCTATGGTGTGCTCTTTGACATATTTCTCTAAAAACTCAATTTGTTTTTCTTTTGGCATTAGCGTATCGTTAAGCCTATCATTGCCTCCTTTGAAAAAAAGTTCTAGAGCCGACTCAGCAAAAGATGGAAAAACTTCTCTTTTTTTCTCAGTGGAATAAAATAATGAAAGTATGGATGTCACTATCGGAAAAATATCTTCTCTGGCCCATAAAAAATTAAAGTCCCGATATTGCGTCTTTCTTTTTTTAAGAGAAAACAAAAGGTGTTCTCCTAAAAAATTAGGTGCATGGTTTAGTAGTAAATTTAGTATTTTCCCATTGTGGTCAAAATGATCACACCGTTCACTTCCTAGATCGTATGCCCATTTCGTTAGATTCAAATCTTCCTTGATAAAGCATTTTATTTCGTCTTCTGAAAGCAAATCTAGTCGAAAAATAGAATTACAAGAGCTTAGACAGTCTTCATTTTTTGACTCTCTTGCTTTTATAATCCTAAAAATTTCAACCAGAATTATCATCTCTTTTTGAATAAAATTTTCAATCCGAGACTTGTGGATACAAAGACAAGAAAGGTTTGCGGTTTGAAAAAAGGTTAGCAATTTTTCTTTTTCATTTCCATCAATTTCCCAAGATTCTAAAAAGGAAAAATAAGCCATCCGCAGCTGTTCGGCCGTTTTTGGTGACTGCTCTTCAATTAGTGACCATGTGGCATCTTTTCCAAAGCGCTTATAATAAACTCTTACGGTATTGAAACAATACAGCCCAAAACCGTCTGCATGACTCAAATAAAAACAAACAACCGAATCAAGGATGGCATCAGAAAAATCATCCAACAATGAAAAAAAGGTACAAAAATTTCTCTCAATTTCAAGACGAATACTTCCCCATTGAAGTGCTTCACCTATAAGCAAAATAAGTTGTTTAAAATCTTCTAATTCGAAGCCCTCAATGTACTCTCTTATATCTTCAGCTATCAACGCTTCAATCTCTTCATATTCTATATCTGAATGAGATTCCATAACATCGCGATGCCCCCTCGAAAAGAGTTGGTACGCTCTAACCGCTTCGTGAAAAAAATATATTGATAATTCAGTAGTTTCAACAGGGAGTCTTTCGTAATTGCAACATTCTATAAAAGCATTCACAAGATAACAGTGTCTATTGTTTCCAGGGTTTAATTTAGCATAAAAAAATGGTGGTAAAATCTTAATATCAAATCGCACAGTCCCGCGCCAAGGCGAACAGTAACTCCCTAATAACCCTAACACTTCCTGTTCTTTATTTGCAAGTTGTTTAAAAATATTTTCCCATATTTTTTTCCTAAAACCCTCATGTTCTTCTCCAAGAAAATGCTCAAGCCATGCTTGTGTTAATGAAAAAAATAGTGCATCTAGTTCGGGGTATATTTTCATTTTTTCAACTAACTTATCCAAAAAAAGTGCACATCTTTCTTGTGCTTGTATGACACTATCTTTGTCATGATATTCGGTTAATATTTCAATGATTTCGCTATTTTTACTTGGCCGCTTAATACAATATTCCAGCATCAAAGCTTGTGTCATGGAGCAAGAATCCGTTATTTTTAAAAGCTTTCCAAAAAAATAGAGATAAAGGCTTTCACTAAAACGACTTTCTTCTTCCAAATTATTGATTTTCTCTTTAAGATATTGAAGCGTTTCGAGAGGTTTTAAAAAACAAAAGAGCTCCAGCAGAGATTCTGTGCGTCTTTCGTTTACACCAATAGACTCACTGTAAATTTCATTAATAGCCCCAATCAAAGCCCCCTCAACAGCTTCGCTCGAAAAATCTTCCAAAATTGGATAAAACGTATCCCTAATGCGTTCTTGGTTTTTTTCTAGAAATGGCTCCAAGAAAGCTTTTACATGTAAAAGCTTTTTATTAAATACCATTTCATAAAAAAGATAAGTAGCGAGTATTTGGTCGGAAACTTTAACTATCTCATCTTCATACATATCTGCAAGCTCAAGGCTGTGAAGTTTTTGCGCCGTACGCCAAAAGGATTCTACATCAACACCAAAAATAGACTGCACTTCCTGTATTTGCTCTAGATTATTTTTATCAACAGCACCATAAAAAGCAATGATTGCCGCAGCCTTTAAAAGTATTTCATCTTCTTCAATCTCAATATCTTCATCAACGGAGGCAAAAAATCTTTGGTAAATAGTGGAAATATTTTCCAAACCGACCAGCCCCTTATCTTGCTCAAGTAGTCGGAGCATCATTATCATAAAGCGAGGATTGCCTTTTGATACAGCCACAATTTTATCAATATGTCGCCAATCCCTCAGGCCATATTTCTCTAAAAAATACCTCATGTGTTTATGTTCAAATGGCTCTAAAGTTACAATATCCTCTGCAAGCCATTCGTAAGCTTCTAACAACTTTTTAATTTTTCCCATTGCATACCCGCGAACCGTGAGCACTAATTTAATATCACCATTTTTGATTTTCTCTGAGAAAAATTCTAAAAAATATTCTAATCCATAAGAAATACGATTCGCATCATCAATCAACACTAAAAACTTTTCTTCAGAAGAAAAATAAGTGCGAATATCATCCATAATATCCACGCTTCCACGCTGAAGAATGCAATAAAGTTTGCGTTTTTCATTTGACGCATATACTCTGCAACACTCTAGGGCTAATTTTGTTTTTCCAACCCCTGGAATTCCAGCCAGTGTTGTGATGGAATTTTTTTCAATAGATGCAAGGGTTGCTTTTTGCTCATTTTCACGAAAATACAGTTCTCCCTCTAAAGGAATTGCATAGCGAGTATTGGAGTAATGCTTCAGAAAATCATCAATTTCTAAAATTTGCCCCGTATCTGCCTCTACATGTAAAAATTCTTGGGCCAAATCAGGGTGGTGATTTAAAATTTCATTAGCAATAGCAGAAAGTGTCAGCACCGTGCAACTAATATTTTTTTCTTGGCACTTTTTGCTTAATGTATTTATTTCTTTTGGTCCCAATTTGGCATTGCAAGCAAGGATAATTTCTTGAATATTGCTTATAGCAATGCCTGTCTTTGAAGCATCAAAACATTTTTCCAAATCACCTAAAAACTTAGCCTTTACGCCACTCTTTTGAGTTGTATATTCGACAAATATATAATTGCCGTTGGAAAGAGTTATTAAGGTGTCTGGAGTTCCTGCGGTTGGCTTATCTTCACCGGACTTAGTACCTATAGAATGAATCAGATAGCCGTATTTCTTGCTTAAGTATCTATCTATGAGTTTATGAAAAACTGAATCATTTATGTTGGAAAGTTCTTTTTCTATTGCATTAATTTTAGACATAATATAACGCACCTTGTCTTCATAAAGATTTATTAAGATTTTACCATTATTTGCCAATAGCATTATTTCTAAAATTGTCTTCATTTTCAAAACAGTCGAAGGTTTTAATTCTCTCGTAAATCTTTACATGTAAAGATAAAAAGTGGGCCCACATCTTCCCTGTTTTGTTCTGAATCTTCTGATGGTTTTTGCTATAATCGCTGGGTGTGAATAAATAAGGCTTTAAACTCCAAATGATGCTAAATCAGGGTTGTTTTGGCAAGCAATAGTGTCCATCAAAAGATATACAAAACGACAGGAGAGCAACAAAAAATGAAAAATTTAAATGCACTATCCTTAAAACAAAGAGAAGAACTTTTTAGGCAACTTCGCATCTCCATCACCCACCACTCAAACGCCATGGAAGGGACTACATTATCATACGGCGAGACGAAAGAATTACTTGAACTTGGACGCACTGCAGGACACAAGCCACTGGGCGAACAGCTTGTGATACTGGGGTTTGCAAAAGCATATGACGTCATAGTTCGCGAAGCTTCAAACAAGGAAAGTGTTATCGATAGCAGTTTTATTAAAGATATTCACGCCATCATGTTTGAGGACGCATTAAAAGTAGCACCTGAGTATGTATCTAAACCCATTGGGGCCTATAGACTGGATGAAAGGCATATAAAAGGGGTAGAGGTAAAACTCTCTTTACCCCATAGGATTTCAAACGATGTTGAAAATCTACTCTATCGATTTTCTAGCAATAAAATGGACTTGCTAGATATAGCAGAATTTCATATTCTCTTTGAAAGAATCCATCCCTTTGCCGATGGCAACGGAAGAGTGGGAAGACTCCTAATGGCGCATCAAGCCATACAAAATAATATCGTCCCACCACTCATTGAAAATGAACACAGGGGTGATTATCTAAAAGCTATAAACAATAAAGACGACTTGTGTACATTTTTGGATGAGAGTATCACTAAAAGTTTAGCGTTGATAGACATTTAGCATAATAATGAAAACAAGTCGAGCAGTCGTCGATAGACTTTTAAACCCAAATCATGGCTCTTTAACACTCAGCACCCTCGAATCTGCAACAAGTGTTTTAGGCAAAAAACTCTCTGTTTTTATATCATGACATCTATTTTATATGTAATGCAATACATATAAAATCCCCCACTTCATAGGCGAGGCAAAAGGTGAAAAAACGCTAGGCAACTTAAAGCAAACATCCTACCACGCGCCCAAAACACCTTTACATGTAAAGATAAAAAGTAAGATTGTGTTTCTCTGTCCTACAGCCCGTTTTCTCTTAGTATCTTCACTATTTTTTCATCACTGATATTCTCTAGCTCTATTTTGGAATATATCTCCAAAAGATAGATTTTTTCGGCTATTTTTTTGAAAAAAACCACCCTAAATCCGCCGCTTTTTCCTGTGGGGATGGAGGCGTTTGCAAGCCGTATTTTGAAGCAATGACTCCCCAATTCGACTGCCGTGTAGGTTTCTTGGGTGAGTTCATGCTGTAGTGCTTGGAGGTCTTGGGCTATGCGTTTGTACTTTTTGGCAAGTTTCTTGACGGACTTGATGAAATTAGGCGTTGGGATTATGGTTAAGTTCATCGATTAGCTCGCCTAGTGTGCCCTCTTTGAGTTCGCCTTTTTGCATCTGCACCACTTCCTTGCACGCACTGTCAAAGCCCTCGTAAAACATCTTTTCTTTTTGTGCGACTAGGTAGGACTTGATCGCTTCGGTGATGATATCTGTCCTGTTGAGCGCAAATTGCTTGGTAAATTCATCCATCTCCTCCACAAGATACGCCGGCAACCTTAGTCCCACTTGTTGCTTTTCTAGCTGTTTTAAACTGTGCACCTTGACCTCCTTTTGTTTGACAATATTATATATACTTGATATACGAAAGTCAAGAACACCTACAAAGGATGCACTACCTTGCCCTCGTAAAAAGGTTGGCAAGCTCCTTTGTTTTTTGGTACCCTCGCCACGTCTGTTACTTTTCCAAAAAGCGATGAGGCCATGTTTACTACTGTGTTGAGCGTGGTTTGGGTTACTTTGATGCTTGGTTTAGAAAGCGCGCCTTCGATTTCTTGTTCGTATTTGGCGCAGCCGTTTTTTTCCAAAATCCCAAAGCTCACCCCCAAAAAGCGCTCGTTGACCATGTCAATCTCCCCTTTGGTGGCCACGAGGTTTTTGCCCGTGGACATCGCCACATCTTCGAGGGTTGCGATGCCTTTTCCCAAAGGAACCTTTACATGCAAATGGTTGATGGCCGTTGTGCCGCCCTTCATGCCCTCGTACGCTTTAGCCCCTTTTGCGGAACTTGAAAGCATAAACCCCAACGGCCCCGCCACCAAAAAAGAGCCTACATCCATGAGTCCGACGTTTTGCGTACCCTCGTAGCCTGAGAGAATTTTGTCCACATCATACCCCTTGATGCCCATGCTTTTTCCCTCAAACACCACCGTTCCTTTCAGGCTTTGGCGTACCTGTTTTTGGGTTCCTGCGATAAAATCAAGATCCATCTGCATGTCTAGCACGCCCTCTAAGAGGTCATTTCCCAAAATTTCTTTGGAAAAATTGGCCAATTTTAGTTGGGGAACATGCTCTTTTAGGCTCACTTTTGGCGCGGCCAAGTTCAGGTCTACTGTTGCGCTTCCTTTAGCCCTAGAATCAAAAAGTGTATAGTCCATTTGCGAGATGTTCACAAAGCCCTCTTTTAGGCTTCCCGCCACGTCAATGTTGTGAAGGCTGTATGCCTCATAGCTTGCCTTCTTGATGCTTCCCTTGGCGTCCAAACTTAATGCCCCTGCGCCTTTTTTGGTGCTATCGTATGTGATAGCCGTGAGGGTCATGTTCAAATTTTCCACCGTTGCCCTAGTGGACGTTTGGGTATCCACATAGGAGATGTTGGCATTTTCCACATTCACCCGTGCAACCTCCACAGGGGGTGTTTGGCCTTGGGCGGTTGGGTCTTTGGGTGCGCTTGGTGCTTGGGCACTAGGTTTGCTATTTTCGTCTTTTTGGATGTTGACATCCACGTCTTTTAGGGTGAGGTAGCTGACCTTGATCTCTTTAGACAAAAGCGGCAGCACTTCTAGCGCGATGGCAAACTCCCCAACACTCATGGCATTGCCCTCTTGACTAAGGTGAATCTTCCCCACGCTCACCCCAACAGGCGTCAAAGAGAGCGTGATGTCCCCTTCAATGCGCGTGTCGTAGCCAGAAGCATCTTTAATGCTAGCTTCAAGGGGTTGCTTGTACTCGTTCAAATCCACCACCATCACAGCAACCACAAGCCCCACAACAATGACAGCCAAAAAGGCGGCTAGACCTATGAGAATTTTACGCATTTAGGCTCCTTGGATTAAAGCAGTATTATACCAAGGCGTGGTAACAACTCGTTAACTTCTTTACATGTAAACCCTAAAAGTACCAATTCACCTTCGTCCACAGCACATCTTCTACGAGCTTTCCGCCGTATTCGGTGCCTTTGTTTCCGCTGTTATTCGTGTAGGAAATGTCGAGGCTTGTGTTGTTTTTGAAGCTATACGTTGCGCCAAAAACATTTTGCATAGAGCGGTCTTCGAGGTTGTAGCTGTTTTTGTAGTACACAGAGCTGTACAAGAGGCCAAAGGGTTCTTTTTGGGCGATTTTGGTGATGAGGTACTGCTTATCCCAAAAAGGCTCCTTGGGGGAAGTTTTGTTTTTTTGGTAAAAATACTCACCCGTAATAGAGAGCTCTTGTGCGGTCAAATACTTAAATCCCACCAGATACGCATAATCATCCACCCCTAAAGTTTTGGCAAATTCGCCGTGGATTTCAAAGTTGCTTTGGAGGTTTTTAGAAAAATCAAAACCGATTTTATCGTGGTCATCGCTAGCGTACATGTAAAGAAATTCGATGTCTGTATCGTGGTAAAGCATGTAGAGCTTTGCGCCCAAATACGTCCCTTCGCTGCCTTCAAACTCCTCATTTAAGCCTCGCTCTTTTTTGAGCCCCAATAGGTCAAAGGTGATGTTTTGCACGTCACCACTGTAGCTTTTGTTGTAGCGGTAATTAGCGAGGATGTAGCCTTCTCTGGAGACTTCTGGGTCATCAGGATTTTTTTTGCGGTCAAAAAAAGCAATCGGGTTCACAAAATACCCCTTGCCCCATTTGGGCGTCTTTTTGCCCACTTCCACAAGGTGATTGGTGTCAAATTTGTATTGGCCATAGAGTTGCGCGAGGGTAACGCCTCTTTCTACCGTCCCGTCGATGTCACTGTAATTAGCGATGGCTTCGCTGTCGATTTTCCACGCGTCTTTAAAGTAGGCAAACTTCACATTAGCCTCACCCAGATACGTCTGCATGCTCTCTTTGTTTTTACTGGGGTACATGGGCGAATCAGGATTGAGCCACTGGTGCTTTGCTTCGCCCTTGAGGTAGCCACTCAGCGTGTAGGGCTTCACCTCAATAGCACTCATATCAAAATCATAATCGCTCGCCCATACGCACACGCCAAGCAACAAACACGCACAAACCCGTTTCATCTAGCGAAGCTCCTGCACTTTGCCCATATTTTCAATGGTAAACACCTCATCTGCCAACACCTTTGGGTCCATTTTTCCGATGACCAAGATGGACTTATACCCTTTGTACAAAGGCGAGTCTGTTTCAATCACCGCAGGTCGCACGATGCCACCACCAAATTCTTTGATGTCTTTAAAATAGAGGGTTTTAATGAGCATCCCCGTAGACGTGTAGCAGATGATTTTCGTGGGCGTCAGGGTTGCTGGGTCTACGTGCATGATGAGTTTATCGTAGGCGATGGTGTCGTTTTTGGCCTGAAGGTCAAGGACAATCTCCCCCGCTTCTTCGCGTTGATTTATCACGTCGTACTCCACCGCGTAATCCACTTGCATGATGTCGCTGTTGTTAAACACACCGCCCGTGACGCTTTGCATGGACGTGATGCGGATGGGCTTACCCACATCGGGCAAATACAGCCACATGTTTTCCCCAAGGCGCAAGGTACTGCGCCCTTTTTCGCTATCGGGCTGTAAAAAAAGAGAAAGCATTTTGTCTTTGTCTTTTTTGAGTTGGTAAAGTAAAAACTCTTTTTTAGACCCATCGGGTTCAATGTTGACAAGTTTTCGGTAGGTTTCAGTGGAACTTGGCGCCATTTTAGCGTCGATTTTTTCCAAAATGCTTGGCTCACCAAAGGCCGCGACCGCGACCAACAGTGCCGTGAATAAGGTTTTTTTCATAAGAGGCTCCTTAAAATGTTCGTAGTGCTTCGACGGGGTCTAGCCGTGAAGCTTTGAGTGCGGGAGAAATCGACGCCACAAGGGAAATGAAGATGACGATAATCCCCACACTCACCGCCTCACTCATGCCAAGACTAGGGCTTAACACCAACCCGCTCTCCCTGCCAAAGCTGTAGGTAATCTTGACCACATTGAGCACCGCAACAAGGCCAAAAGAGACCACGCCGCCCACGATAGCCCCAAAAATCCCTAGCATCAATCCTTCTGCCAAAAACAGCTTCACAATCGTAGAAGGCCGCGTCCCCATGGCAGCGATAGTCCCAATCTCCCTAACCCGCTCATACACACTCATTACCATCACATTAAGGATGGAAATAAGAACGATGGAAATCAAGATAATTTTCATGGATAAATTCATCACATCAAGCATCCGAATGATGTTATAAAAAGGGCTCAACTGTTCCCAGGTGTGCACTTCAAAAGAAGGCTTGCCCTCTTTGTTTTGTTTTTCAAGAATTGGCGCTAAAGAGACTTTGGCTTTTTCAAGGGTGCTTAAGTCTTTGAGTCGAATCACAATCTCGCTTACTTCCATCATTTCACCCATGCGCAGAACTTTTTTGGCATCTTCAAGGGTGATGTAGCCGTCTTTTCCCCCAGGCCCTGAGATTTGGCCTACAATGCCGCCGACTTTGACGTTGATGCCATTCACCGAACCTGCTTTGTTGTTCGCCACAAGCACGATAGTATCGCCGATTTTTGTTTTCATGCCATTGGCAAGAAGCTCAGGAACAAGCACCTCACCGCCACTAAGTTCGCCCTTAAGGCCTGTAATTCTTTGCTCTAATGCAGGAAGTGTTTTAAACTCTTGTTCGGGGATGATAGCGTTAAGCCTGATGTTGGTGGTGCTTTCAAAGTTGGAAAACATGGCACCAAACTTGATTTTAAACGCGTAACTCTCGACATAGGGATTGTCTTTGAGTTCTTTTTCGATGAAATCAATGGCCGTTTGATTGAGGTTCTTATCTAGCGGCAAAGTATCCACCGATGCCACGTAGCCTTTTTTGTGAATCTGAATATGCCCCATGTTAGAATCTGTAATCTGCCCTATCATGTAGCCCTTAAAGCTCCCAGAAAGTGCCGTGTACAAAAGCACAAACACCACACCAAGGGTGATGAGTGACGCGGTTAAAAGGGTTCTTCTACTGTTTCTTTTGAGGTTTCTAAACGAGATTTTGAGGATATTGTTCATTTTTCAATCCTTTCATCTGACACAATCAAACCATCCACAAGTGTGATAATCCTGTCTACATTGGAAACAATCTTTTCATCGTGCGTTGCAAACACAAAGGTCGTGCGGAACTCTTTTTGAATCGCTTTCATGAGCTCGATGATTTTATGGGCTGTTTTGGTATCTAAGTTTGCCGTAGGCTCGTCGGCAAAGACGATTTTAGGATTGGTTACCAAAGCCCTTGCGATGGCAACCCGTTGCATTTGACCACCCGAGATTTTATCGGGCGTTTTGTCTTTGTGCTCTTCCATGCCCACCGCGCGAAGGAGTTTCATGACCCGCTCTTTTCGCTCCTCTTGGGGAAGGTTTAAAATCATAATGAGGGGGTATTCTACGTTTTCGTACACGCTTAACACAGGGATAAGATTGAAACTTTGAAAAATAAACCCAATGTTTGCGCCTCTAAAATCCGCCCTTTTGCTTCTACTAAGCCCAGTAACCTCGGTGTCGCCGATGGAAATTTTCCCTTTGGTGGGCGTGTCAAGACAGCCTAACATGTTAAGTACCGTGCTTTTACCACTCCCGCTTGGCCCCACTAAGGAGATAAACTCCCCCTGCCCAATGCAGAGTGAAAAATCTTTGATGACCTCTTGTTCCAACTCTCCTACTTTATACACTTTTTGAAGGTTTTTTGCCTCAACCATAAGGATGTTTCCTTTCCCAAATTTTGGGAAGTATAAGCCCCATACCTTAACGCCTTGTTAACCTTTGGTAGATGAAATCTTCAGTGGTTTTTTCTTTACATGTAAAGAAGGGTGAATTGGGTTATTGGCTCTTTTCTTCACACTCTGTCACACATATTACAAAACATTTTTTCACTTTTACGTTGCTTTTATTTCAACTAGCCTATACTCACTTGAATGCCAAACCCTAGTGGCACAAGCTAAGGAATTACATGTGAACACAAGGCTACTGTTTTTGCTCTTTTTTTCTCACCCTTGCCCAAGCTCAGGCTTCACTTAAAAAAGTGACTTTGCAACTTTCATGGTTTAATCAGTTTCAGTTTGCAGGCTACCACATGGCAAAAGAAAAAGGATTCTACAAAGACGCGGGTCTGGATGTTGAGATTGTCCCTTTTGTCTTTGGACTAGACATTCCCAGTAGTGTTGAGCAAGGCTTGGTGGATTTTGCAGTGGGGCGTGAATCCCTCATTATCGAGCGCGCGCGGGATCGGAAAATCGTCGCCTTGTACGCGTTGTTTCAAGTGAGTCCTTTTGTCTTTCTTACCACCGAAGCTTCAGGCATTCGCTCAGTAGAAGATTTTAAACACAAGCGCATCATGGCCACCAAAGATGACACCGAAGAGGCTTCTTTACAGGCTTTGTTCCACTCTCATCACATTAGCACCACCGATTACACATCTCTTGCCCACACACACGACATTCTCTCTTTAGTCGAAGGCCATACCGATGTCATCTCTGCATACCTTTCTAAAACCCCTTTTGAGCTAGAGCGCATGGGAATTTCTTACCGCGTGTTTTACCCTAAAGATTATGGCTTTGATATGTACAGCGATTTTCTCTACACCAGTGAGGCATTAATTGAACGTGATATTGTTACAGTAAATGCCTTTAAAGATGCCTCCTTAAAGGGGTGGGAATACACATATGCCAACATAGAAGAAGCGGCAAAATATATTTTTGATCATGACAACACGCAAAATCTCTCTTTAGATGCGCTCCTTTATGAGGGAAAAGTGCTCAAAGAGCTCTCCTACTATCAAAACAAAACCTTGGGACACATCGACAAAAACAAACTCCAGCGCATGTACGATTTGTACAATGTCATGGGGCGCATTCCAAACCAAGTCGCCATTAGTGATTTCGTTTTGCACCATTTTGGACTGCTTACCCCTGAGGAAAAATCTTATCTTAAAGAAAAAGGACACATCACCGTATGTGCCGACCCTGCATGGATTCCCTACGAGCGCATTCAAGAGGGCGAATTGATTGGGGTAAGTGCGCAGTATTTAGACCTCATTGAGTCTCTCATTGGCACCTCTTTCAAGCTACTTCCCACCCACAGCTGGGAAATGTCCCTTGCTTATGCCAAGAACCGCCATTGTGACATTCTCACCCTCGCTGCACACACACCAGAACGCACGGCTTATCTTGATTTTACAAGTCCCTATTTCACCACACCTTTTGTAATCACCACTGCCAATAGCACGCCTTTTGTTACTGATTTTGCAGATGTGGCCCAAAACCCCATTGGCGTGGTAGCAGATTATGCTGTAGGCGATATTTTAAAAGCCAAATACCCAGAAGTGAACCTCATTAAGGTCGAAAGCATTGCCGAGGGCTTAAAATTGGTCGCCAAGGGAGAACTGTTTGGGTTTGTTGATAGCCTTGTGACGGTAAATTATGTTCTCCAGCAAGAGTACATGGGCATGCTAAAAATCGCAGGGAAAGTGGACGGACAATACGCCCTTGGTTTTGGAACACGAAACGATGAGCCTCTTTTGCATGCTATTTTAGAGAAAGCCTTGCACACCATCGACAATAAAACCAAACAAAGCATCAGTGCCCAATGGTCAAACATAGAATACAAAAAAGGATTTGACTACCGCCTGTTTTGGAAGATTTTCTTGGCCTTTGGATTTGTTTTTGCTCTTGTGGTGATACGGTATCGCATCGTGCACTCTTACAACACAGAAATCACCAAAAACTTAAATATTATCGACAAGTACGTTATCTTTTACCGCATTAACACGCGTGGCATCATCACCCATGTCAGTAGCGCACTGTGTGAAATGTGCGGCTACACCAAAGCTGAACTTCTTGGCAAACCCCAAGAGTTTTTTCACCATCCCGACATGGATTTAGAAAATTTTAAAACCGCTTGGCATCACCTTCTTGATGGAAAAAGTTGGCAGGGTGAATTTCACAACAGACACAAAGATGGTTCTGATTATTGGGTGGATGCGCATATTTCGCCTATTTTTGACAAATACGGAACCATAGATGGGTACAATGTTTTTCAATACAATATCACCGACAAAAAACACATCGAAACACTCTCTAACACCGATGCCCTCACACAGATCCCAAACCGTCTCTACCTTGACACGTGCTACAACGAAAAGCTCAAACGTGCCAGGCGCTACAAAGAGATTTTTTCCATCATCATGATTGATGTGGATTATTTCAAAGCAGTTAACGATACATTTGGGCACAGTGCGGGCGACCAAGTCTTGATAGAAGTGGCTAACTTTTTACACGCATCCGTAAGAGAGAGCGACATTTTGGGTCGCTGGGGTGGTGAAGAATTTGTCATCATTTGCCCCAACACCAACAAGCACGAGGCTGCCATCCTTGCAGAAAAAATACGAAAGACCGTTCAAATTTCCCCTTTCAAAAAAGGTACTATTCGCCTTACATGTAGCATTGGCGTTTCAGATTTTGAACCCAATGATAATGCTATCGACACCCTCGACCGTGCTGACAAGGCTTTATACCAAGCCAAAAATGACGGGAGAAACCAAGTAGTTATAAGTGCTTGAGCAGGTGCTTAATCTCATCACACTGCTTTGGTGTCAATGTGTATGTTGGCGTTAACGCACAAGAGCCTATCATTTTTTTTCCCACCACGCGCGCGCCTAATAATTTTGCGCATTTTCGCAAAGAACCAAAAGTCCAATACAGCATTTTTCCAAAGAACGCAGGAGCCGCGCACGAACTAAAAAGTACAGCGCGTTTTCTCATAGTGGTGTTGCGGTATTTTGGCGCACGTGCACCCCATGGCCAGTAGCCAAACACCGCCATGCGCTCCAAGAGGCGCTTAAACAATGCTGTAACATCCCCCATGTTGGTAGGGCTAATAAACACATACGCACTTGCCTCTTCTAAATCTTTCATAATAACATGAAAGTCATCTTCAATCACACAACCAAGAGACTGGACCGAGAGCATACACGCACGGCAGTTGGTGCAAAATGCCAAAGGAATATCACGAAGCACTATGGTTTTTGTGCGTACTCCCTCAGAAGCAAAATACTCCGCGGCAAGCTGTGCTATCTGGTCGCCCACGCCTCCTGCGCGGTAGGAACCATTGATGATACACACATCAAAAGAGGCCATTAATTTTTTCCATAAAATCCAACGGGTCGATGGGCACGCCTTGCACCATGAAGCCAAAGTGCAAATGCGGGCCTGTGACACGTCCGCTTGCTCCACTTAGGCCAATCACTTCCCCTTTTTTCACAGGGGCTCCTACAGGATGCGGCAAGGAGCTGAGGTGATAATAAACACTGTACACCCCTTCCCCGTGGTCAAGGATAACCGACCCGCCAGCGTAGTAGCGGTCTTTGGCAAGCACCACCACACCATCGTTTGTCGCGACAATGGGTGTGCCCACAGGAGCGCGAAAATCCGTCCCTGAATGGTAGCTTTTAAGGGTGTCGTTAAAGACCCGCGCATTGCCAAAATCGCTCGTGATGGCACTTTGTATGGGGAATTCAAAAGGGACATTCCAGTACCGCGTTGGCGTAAAGGTAGCGTATAGAGCCATAGCTTCTTCTCGCTCAGCCTGAATGCGTGGCAAGGCTTCTTTGGGTGGTGAGACATGGGCAGGGTCAACGCTCAGGGTCTCTTTTTTGTAGTCCCCTTGCTTTACATGTAAACGCACCAACTCTTTTTTGTCGCCCACAATACGCACAAGGTCGATGTCCTCACTGTGGCGGTAAGGCACTGCCACAAAAGCGATGCGTTTGCTGGGGTCTTTAGGGTGAGCTAAAAGGGGCAATGGCCCACTCTCTTTGAGGAGTGTTTGGGTGCTTCCATCAAACTCCAACACCGCCACCGTGCCATTTACTGCTTCAAACCCATAAGAAAACACAACACATAAAAGTATTTGCACTAAAATCTTCATGAAACCCCTTTTTATCAGCCCTATTTTACATAGTTTTGTTAGAATGATACCAAACGCTACAAAGATTTGCCATGAACCAACACTTCACCGAACAAGCCGTCGTCTTCACCTCTGTTTCTAAATGGATTTTTCTCTCTGCCTTAGTGGGCGCTTTGTGCGGTGCTATTATTGTGCAATTCTTGCGCGCCTTGCATTGGGCGGAAAGTGCGCGCACTGATGTGGGGTTTCCCTATTATTTTTTGCTTCCTTTTGCTTTGGTGCTGACGGTGTGGCTCGTGCGCAAAGTCGCCCCAAATGCCGAAGGACATGGCACAGAAAAGGTCATCGAAGCCATCCATAAACACAAAGGCGACATCGACAGCAAGGTCATTCCCGTTAAAGTCCTAGCTACTATCTTGACCATTGGCACGGGTGGTTCTGTGGGCAAGGAAGGCCCTGGGGCGCAAATCGGGGCGGCAACGGCTTCGTTGTTTAGCAAACTGTTTCGGTTTTCGCCAGATGACCGCAAAAAACTGGTGATTTGTGGCATTAGTGCGGGGTTTGCGACCGTGTTTGGCACGCCCCTAGCCGGAGCCATTTTTGGAGTAGAAATCTTAGTGGTAGGCACCATCATGTACAGCGTCTTACTTCCCTCCATTGTAGCGGGGCTTTCAGCCTACACCGTGGCACAATTTTTGGGTCTTGAATACACCCTCATTAAAACCAGCCATTTTGTTCTTCCCAGTTTTGACATCACCGTTGCGTTGTGGGTGTTGGTGGCAGGGGTCTTTTTTGGGCTCATCGCCGATATTTTTATTAATGTCGTCCAAAAGGTACACCAGTGGATTAAGGCCATCAAATGGCACTACTTACTCACGCCTCTTGTGGGTGGCGTTGTCATTGCTGCTTTGGCACATTTTACCTCGACGCGCTACCTTGGCCTTGGCATGGAGAGCATTTGGCTCTCTTTGAGCAATGAGGCTATTTTGCATCAAAACATCCAATGGTACGACGCGCCCATGAAGCTTTTGTTTACCGCGCTTTCTTTAGGCAGTGGGGGAAGTGGCGGGATACTCACGCCCTTGTTTTTTGTGGGTGCTACCAGTGGCAATGTATTTGGACACTTGGTGGATGGATACATTCCCTTCTTTGCGGCCCTTGGACTCGTGAGCTTGCTAGCAGGTGCCACCAATGCGCCCATCGCGGCTATCATCATGGCGGGGGAACTTTTTGGGATGGACATCTTGCACTACGCAGCCCTTTCGTGCATCGTGGCGTTTTTGATGACAGGACACCGCAGTGTGTTTCCTTCGCAAATTTTAGCGATGACCAAAGGAGACCATTTGGATGTGGAACTTGGGGAAGAGATTCAAAAAACGCGGGCAACCTACACCGGAGGGCTAGAGCCTGACACCGTGCGCGACATCAGACTACGCATGGCATTGCGCCGTCGCGCCCTTAGAGAAAAACGACGCCTTAAAAAATAACCTACGCTTGCCTTGTTTCGCGCTCTTTTAGCTTGCCTTCCAGCCAGAAGGGAGCAAAAGGCACAAGCGAACAGGCAAAACAAAAAAGAAGAAACTTCAGACTCCAACGGTGCTTGTACCACACATCAAAAAGTGCAAGAACAAAAACGATAAACAACACCCCATGGGCCATCCCTACGATGCGCACAGGCTCAGGGTCGCCCGCCATGTATTTAATAGGCATGGCAAACGTTAAAAGCGCCAGATAAGAAATCCCCTCCAAAATACTAATCATCCGCAATCGTCCAATACTTGAAAACAACATCATTTCTCCCTTAATAAAACAGCCATAGTAGCGGAGTTTTTTAAATTCTTGGTAAATTTCCTTTACATGTAAAGGCGCGAATAATCAAAAAAAGAATAAGGCACTGTAAGGCAAAAAGTCCGAAGTGCAGCACATACACTTGCATTTGCTTGTCCTCTATCCCTTGCCACTCTAAGGCTTTGTAAAACCCATACGCCAACACCATGCCTACCAAATAGCCTTTTTGCTTGGCTACATCGATAAATCCCATGAGTTTACTGCGCCTTAGCGCCACCGTTTCCACGCGCACCAAATACCCCCCAAACATAAAAGTAAATTGATAACTGGCATAGATAAACAGCGCGGTCATGTGGCTGTAAGAAAAGAGCAAAAACCCCGCCACCATGACAAGCGTCACGCACTCCACCATGAGGGTGATGGCAAAAAACACCCGCGCATTCATCATGCGCTCGTAAAATTTCGCCACCACCAAAAGCCCAAGAGCCAAGACAATCCCGCCCAGACTATACACCGAAGGCTCAAGAGGTGCGTAAAGTACAAATACGCTCCCCGTCGAAAGCCCAAAAAAAAGGGAGTTTAAGAGCTTAAACCACAGGTACGGTCGCAGGCGGGATATCATTAAAAGGTCGCTTTCACGCCGACAAGAAAGCGGCGCTCGTAGTTAACAGGGTAAACGCCCAAAGAGAAACCATCATCTGCAAAAACAGCATTGGGACGGTCAAACAAGTTGGTGATTTGTGCAAAAAATTCATACTGCTTAAAACGGTACGAACCACTCAAGTCTGTTGAATGGTACGCTTCCATTTTCCCAAAACTGTGGTCAATGTCATCGGCCGCATAAGCTCCAGATTTATAATGGTGTGAAAGGGTTAGAGCACTATGAAAAGTGGGCTGGAAGGTAAAGGCTATCTTGGCATTGTGTCTTGCAACACCAGGGGTTTCATTGCCCATGATAGCCGCGTTGGCATCTTTCGTAATCTCGCTTTTAACATAAGCATAGTTGAGTGTCGAATACACGTTGTACATAATCTGATACCGCCCAGAAAGCTCCACCCCTTGTTTTTTAGTTTCATCAAAGTTTGTGTTTGCTCCAGTAAAAGCATTGTAGTAGATCTCATTGTCAACACGCGCATGAAAGAGAGCTGTTTTAAACTCAAACGGATACCCTTTATAGCGGTAACCAACATTGAAAGTTTTTGTTTTCATAGGGTCAATAAATCCGTTAAATCCACCACCAAAAGCAAAAAAACGGTCTATGTCGGGGGCTTGAAATCCGTGATTATAGTTAGCAAAAAAGGAAGAGGCGCTATTAAGTTGAAAGCTATAGCCTACATCATAAGCATTTAAGGAGCGTGTTCTTTCAAGATGGGAAGTGGTGTCCTTGTACGTGTAACGGACACGCTCATCCCTCACACCACTTGAAAAAGTGTGTTGCCCTAAAGAGTAATCCGCTTTTGCGTAAGCCCCTTGGTTTTTTTTCGTTGTTGTTGTTAGGCCACCCTTGCGATCGCCATCAAAAAGATCGCCCCCAAGAACCGCCTTAAGGCTATCTCCCCCATAAGAAAGCTTCGCCCCGTAGCTGTCATAATGGTAGCGGTTACGTGACCCGTAAGTTACAAATTCTGATGTTTTTCGCTCTTGGTTTGCCTCAATAGAGACTTTCCATGCCTGTGTTAGCGCATAGTCCAAGCCATAAGAGAGCACATCTGAGGTGTAGTATTGTTCATTGTAAAGCGTACCCCATGAGGGAGCGGGAATTGTTTTTGGGTTGTTTTTATACTCTTCTAAGGTTAAGGCATTGGGGTAAAAAATGCGCATTTTTGAGGATTGCGCGCCCAAAGACAAACTCAAACCTTCAACAGGACGTACGCTTCCCTTGAACCCTTTGTTTGTGCTGGATGCCTCATCTTTTTTACCATCACTACCAATAGTCTTAAAACCATCTTGTCGATACTCTTCCACAAAGCCTGAAAGGGAAAAATACTCTTCTTCAACGCCAAGCATCAAAGAGCCAAATTTTCTCCCTCCATTGCCAAGATAGGTCATTGCACTTGCGCCGCTAAACTCTTTTGTGACAATATTTACCACGCCTGCCGTTGCCCCATCGCCATATTCAACAGAACCGCTTCCCTTTAAAATCTCGATTTTATCAACAGTTTCAAGAGGAATTGAGGCGAGCAGTTGCGGACTCATGTCAATATTATTAAGACGTCTGCCATTTACTGTCACCACGACGTTTTGGTAGCCATTTTCGGCACCAAAGCCACGCAAATCAAGCTTTTGGGCAAAAGGATTGCCATAATGAGGAAAAGCATTTAAAGAGGTTTGGGAGTTCAAAAAATCGTAAATATTTTTTGCGCGAGAACGCTCAATGTGAGACTTCGTATAAATTTCTGTTGCAAAAGGAGCTTTTGCTTCGCTCACAACAATTTTTTTCGAGATGACAACAACGGGTGCTTCATCCACCTCTAGCAACACGTCTTCTTCGTGTGCCTCCTTGGTGTATTCTTGACTTGCTTGCGTGACCTGCTGTGCGCTGACCGTTTGGGCTTGGAGCGTCACGGTTGCCACAGTGGCAGTAATGGCAGCAAGAGAAAAATACTTGCCTTTGAAACCTTTGGGTGATTTCATTGGTATCCTTATTGTGTAATATGAGGGTGAACCTCTAGGCTAGCTACTACCACCCTACAAATTCACACTAAAGGGAAAATCTTCCATGCGATACTGCGAAACAATTTTCCCCGTTGGGTCAAAGCTTTAGCTTTGGGGCACCCATCGTGGGAAACTCTTGTTGAGAAGTGTTGCTTGGAAGATTTTGCCCCCAGCTAGACCGAAAAATACAACGCTTCAGGATGGTACGTCGCCATCGCCGTGGTGCTTTGTTCGGGGTGAATCTGAAACGTTTCACTCAGCTCAATCCCAAAGCGTTCAGGCTTCAACAGGTCAAAAATGACCTTCGTATCGGCAATTTCAGGGCACGCAGGATACCCAAAAGAGTAGCGGCACCCTTGGTAGCGCGCCATGCGCACATCCCGCAAACTCTTGCCTTCGTTTTTCGCGATGCCCAAATCCAAACGAATCTGCTTATGGACAATCTCCGCCAACGCTTCAGCAAGTTCTACCCCAAGCCCGTGGAGGAAAAAATACTCCTGATACTGCCCCGCGTCGTACAGCGCAGCTTCGTACTCGCTAAATTTCTTACCCGCACTCACGCAGGTAAACGCTACCACATCATCATGCGCGCTGTGGTAAAAGTCACTCAAACACCGATGAGGCTTGCGATTTTGACGTGGGAAACTTAGTACATGTAAAGCCTCGCCAAGGTCGCTCTTAGCGGGGGTTTGCCCCGGCAACCACCCGCGCTCCTCATCAAAAATATACAAACTTTCCCCCTCGCTTCGGCAAGGAAAAAAGCCATACAACAAGGTCGGTTCAAACAAACCAAGACGCTCGATGTCCGCTTTTAGCCTCTCAAACAGTGGCCATAAAATATCGCGCTGTTGGGTGGCTTTTTCTTCTTTACTAAGGCCCTTACCGCTGTACCCCCACCGCTGGGAAAACAACAATTTGTGGTTTATCCACTCGTACGCCAAAGCGCGCACGTCGGTTTTAAGCTCGCGCACTCCCCAAAAAGGCGGTGTGGGCACAGGGATGTCACGGCGGGGCATGGTGATGTTTTCAGGCAAAATGGGTTCGCGTTTGGGTTTAGGTAAAGGAATCTCTTTTTTGACATCACTGAGCTTGGTGTCATGGTTGCCTTTTTCAATGCGGCTCATCGCTACGATGCCCTCAAAAGCATCCTTGCAGTAAAACACAGGCCCCTCGTAAGAAGGTCTGCAATACTCTTCCACAAAAGCATCATTAAGCGCAGCACCTCCCAAGATGACGGGCACATGAATCCCCTCGGCCTTTAAGATTTCCAAGTTTTCTTTCATGACGGCGGTAGATTTGACCAGCAAACCGCTCATACCAAGGGCGTCGGCGTCATGCTCACGGTACGCGTCGATGAAGGCGCGGATGTCGGCTTTGATGCCGATGTTGATGACCCGAAAACCGTTATTGGTGAGGATGATGTCCACGAGGTTTTTGCCCACATCGTGCACGTCTCCTTTGACGGTGCCCAAAATCAGCGTGGTTTCGCTTTGCTTGTCGGTTTTGGGTAAAAAAGGTTTGAGGTAATCCACCGCCGCTTTCATCACTTCGGCCGATTGGAGCACGAAGGGGAGTTGCATTTTTCCTGAGCCAAAGAGTTCACCCACCTCTTTCATGGCGCCAATAAGCACTTCGTTGATGATGGTCGCAGGGTCGATAAGCTCTTTAATGCCCACCAACTCTTCCAACATCCGCGCCTTGTTGCCATCAATCAACAACTTGTGTACCAAGGGGGCGGGCTCTAGCCCTTCGTAAGGGTCTTTGCCTCCGCTTGTGTCTGCGACTACCCCCTCAAAATGGCGGATAAACGCAAACAGCGGGTCGCCCGCTTCATGGTTGTTGAAGAGCAAGTCTTCGCACATCTTGCGTTCCACTTCACCAATCTTATGCAAAGGCAAGGTGTTTTTTACGTTCACGATAGCCATAGAAAGCCCCGCTTCCACGCAATAATGCAAAAAGATGGAGTTGAGGTATTCCCTAGCGTGTTTGTCTAGTCCAAAAGAGATGTTAGACACCCCAAGTACAAAGCCCACTTCAGGGTGCAAACGCCCAAACTCACGGATGGCTTCGATGGTCTCCGTGGCGGCGGTGCGGTACTCTTCGTCCCCGCTTCCTACCGTAAAGGTGAGTAAGTCAAAGACCAAATCGCTAGGGCGAAACCCGTGCAACTCCACAGCGCGCTCTAGCATCCGCCCCGCAATGGCGATTTTTTGTTCCTTAGTTTTAGCCATGCCCACTTCGTCGATGGCTAAACACACCAAGGCGGCACCAAAACGCTTTGCTAAGGCGCAGACTGCGTCAAATTTTTCGATACCGTCCTCTAGATTTACCGAGTTAATGATAGGCCGCCCACCAATGCACTTCAGGCCCGCTTCAAGGGCAGGAAGTTGGGTGGTGTCCACCATGAGCGGCAGGGGAGTTTTTTGAGAATACAGCGCGATAATCTTCGCCATGTCCGCCGCTTCATCACGTCCCGCAAAACCCACACTCACGTCCAGCCCGTGCGCCCCACTGCGCACTTGCTCACCCGCAACGCTGAGCGTGCCTTCAAAATCTTGGGCTAAAAGCAACTCGCGAAAGGCCTTGGAGCCCGTGGCGTTACTGCGCTCACCGATGAGAAAAGGGGCGGGGTTTTGCACTAAAGATTTGGCTTCAAATAGCGACGCGATGGCGGGTGTGCACACGCCTGTGGGAGGTTTTGGGGTTTTAGAGCGCAGGGTAAATTCAAGAGCGCGGATGTGTTCTGGCGTCGTCCCGCAACACCCACCCAAAATCGCTACTCCGTCGATGTCGGCAAATTTGGCTTGTTCGTTAGCAAAAACCACTTCGCCCATGGGGTAAAAGGTCATGCCCCCACGGTTTTGGGGAAGCCCCGCGTTAGCGTGAACACTGATGGGGCCTGGCCACACTTGTGAGAGGGTTTTGACATGGTGGTACACTTGTTCTGGCCCCGTGCCACAGTTAAACCCAAGACTAAAGAGCTCAAATGGTTCTAAAATGCTTGCAATCGCCGCCGCGTCAGTGCCGATGAGCATGGTGCCTGAGAGTTCGATGGTCACGGAAACCATCACCGGAAGCTTTACATGTAAGGCTTCCATGGTGTCAAAAAGAGCATGCAACGCCGCTTTGATTTGCAGGGGGTCTTGGGCTGTTTCGATGAGAAACAGATCCACCCCGCCTTCAATCAGTCCGCGCGCGGCTTCTCCGTACCCTTGGTACATAGGTTCATATCCCATGTGTCCCAACGAGGGCAGTTTTGTTCCTGGCCCTAGGGCGCCCGCTACGTAACGGGGTTTGAGGTGGGTGTACTGCGCGCACGCTTCTTTGGCGATTTTAGCACCCAAAAAGGAGAGCTCATAGGCACGGCTTCCAAGGTTGTATTCGTCCAAAACCCAGTTCATGGAACCAAAGGTGTTGGTTTTGATAATGTCCGCTCCCGCCGCGCAATAGGCTCTTTGGATTTCTAAAATCACCTCAGGCGCTGTGGCATTTAACAGCTCGTTGCACCCCTCGTTCTCACCCCACGCTTCGGGCGGGACAATGGCATTTTGAATCTGTGTGCCCATAGCACCGTCGATGATAAGAAAACGTTCTTTGATGGCGTCGTGTAATGTTTGCATTGGTTTCTTTACATGTAAAAGATAAAAGGGTGTAGATGGTAGCAAATTTTAGGTAAGAGTTTGGTAAACGCTAGGCTTGGAACATTTATTGCTCCTTCTTTTTAATATTCCAACCCAACACCAAGGTGTGTGATGCGTAATAAACTAAGCGGTGCCCTACTAGCCCTCCTTCTCTTTGCCCCACTGCTTTATGCCCATTCTCCAAGGAAAAACATAGGCGGGATGTACCAACACCACACAACCCTCAACACTCCCGTGTACAAACAAGCCACAGGAACGATTAGCGAGGGGTATTTGGGGCATCCTGCAACCTTGTACGCCCGAAGAATGAACGCCACAGGTGTTATTACGCTGTGGATTCGCTACACCTCAGACAGCCACACGCACCAAGCCAATGGTCCCGAAGCGACCCGTTTGATTAACCTATACAAACACAAAGCATTATCACACCTGTAACACAACCCCCTAAAGGATTAGCGCTTTAAGCCGATGTGCTTGGCATTAAAAGGAAGCATTATGGCAATACATGTAAACCCCGAACGCTTTCACGCAGTGGCTAGCAAGCCCTTAACTGGTTCCCAATACCTCCAATCCAAAGAACGCGAAACACTCCTAGAATCTGGTGTCAAAACCCGCATAGAAGGGGATATTTACACCAAAGAAGGCGTGCAATTTGACCGCCTCTCCAAAGCAGCGTTGCACAGCGAAACCCTTATCAAACCCCAAGCCAAACCCGACGAAGGCCAACACTTTGTCGCTTTTCGCAATCCCGATGATGACAAGAACATCCTTGTCATCCAACTTGACAAAGAGACCTTAGCCGACTTAAAAAATGCATTTAGTAAAGAGGATTTTTTCGTGCGTGAGGATGGCATCGTTCGTCTTAACGGCACGGCTGAACGCTACGTGGCAGGCTGGCTTAAAGAAATCGTCCACACGCGAGGTTACGGCGAGGCGGATGGTAACAAAGACGGCACTATCGATGAGAGCGAACAGCACGCGTTGCGCCTTGGTTTTGACCACGATGTGGTGTACGAACACGCAGGCGAAGACGTCACAGCCATCAACACCAGCGTGGGCGCGCGCCGCTATCAAGCCTATGGCGACACCTTTAATGCACGCAATTCCACCGACATCATCACCACTCAAGCCCTTGCCTTCGAGCGTACGGTGTACGAAGAACTTAACCACACGATCGATTTAGATCAAGACAAAAACGGCGCAGTGAGCTTGGAAGAAGGACTTGCCACCTATGCTAACGAAGATAAAAATGTCCACGAAACCCTCACCAGTGCCGTTCAAAACGCCCACCGTGTTTGGATAGACCAAGACAACCCCACCCTAGAGCCCAATCGTCTCGCGTACCGCGACCTTTCGATGCTTGAAATCCAAACCCAAGAAGAGCGCGAACAGACATTGGAATACTTTAAGATTGACGCAAAAACCGCGTTGAAAGCCTTTGAGGAGCATGCTCTCTTCTTTAAAACAACCCTCGCTGCCATGCCCTTTGAAAAAAAGGAAGAGCCTCTTTACATGTAAAGAGTTTTACACGCCGCCCTCCGCCCCCGCACATACCCCGCCACCGACAACACCACCATCCCAAGAGCAATCACAGGGACAAAAGTAGGAAC
>NZ_JAFHKK010000024.1 GCF_016937535.1 Sulfurospirillum tamanense
CAGAGCCTTTTTATCACGTGCACATGCGCATGCGCCATAAAAATGGCGAATGGATTTGGATTCATTCGTGCGGTGGCATATTAAAGCGTGATATTAACGGTAACCCTGAATTGTTAGGCGGATGGCACCTTAGAATCGACGAACCAAAACATAAAGAAGACTCTCTTTTGGAATACCTTGACGCTACAACAGGACTATTTTCAAGCACTTTTTACAATGTTTTAGTCCCTTTACACATTCGCAGAGCGCGCAGGGAACACGCGGGTGTTGCCTTGTTTCTTTTTGAATTATCTAACCTTCATGCCATCGAAACCACTTACGGTGTAGCCCAGTCTAATGAGGCGGTCAAGGCAGTCGCATTGGTGCTTCAAGGTCAGCTCACCCACCCCAGTGGGATGCTTTTTCGTATGAATGCCTTTACTTTTTGCATGGTTTTTTGGTTTGATGTTTACAAGGAAGCAAACCAAACCCACGCAAAAACCCAAGATCGACTCAAAGATATCACCCTTTTTGCAGGGGAAAAACCCTTGAAACTCACCATTCAAAATGGCAGAGCATTTATGTTTCCGGGGTCTTACATGGATGAGGCACTTTTATACCAAAGCGCCTACAGTGACCTTAAAAAATACCAAAACGAAGAGATAGCCCAATTTTAGTAACGTGCTTTAGTGGATTTACTACAAAGATAAAATGAGCTACAATGCTTTACATGTAAACAAAGTTCTTGCAAAACAGGATTAGCAAGAACGCCAATGCTTGTTGTTGCCGCAGGCTTCCTTTTTAGTCATCTTGCACCAACCGTGCAAAAGGGTCTACATGAGGGTTTTACTTTTTTTAGTTGTGTTATTTAGCTTACTTCACACAGAACATGCGCGTAATAGCATGCGCGAATCAACCGCTTTTTCTCTTGATTTTTTAACCCCCGAAGAACAAAGTTTTTTAGCACAAAATCCCACCATTCCCATTGGCGTAGATTTTCAATGGCCACCTTTTGAATTTCAAGAAAACGGTATTCAACAAGGCTACTCCATGGATGTCTTGCGCCTCCTTGAAGAACGCCTTGGCGTCCGCTTTACACTCGTTTCAAAAGCACAATGGAGCCAAACCTTTGCCTTGTTTGAAAAAGGAGAAATTCCTGCTCTTTCCATGGTTGCTCCCACAAAAGAACGTGAAGCCTTTGCGCTTTTTGGAACACCCATCCTTCAAGCCAACCTCGCCCTTGCCTTACCAAAAAATGCACAACAAGTGGTCTCTTTTGAACAGCTTGTTGGCAAAAAAGTAGGTGCTATTGCTGAGTATTGGTATATTCCTTACATTCAACAAGAACATCCGCGCATCACCCTTGTGACTTTTTCTTCCATTCAAGAGGCATTTAAAGGGTTGCTAGAGGGAGAAATTGATGCTTATTTAGACATTCAACCTGTTTTGCATTATTATCTTAACCGTTATTTTTCCACTGAGTTTAAAGCCTCACTTCCTCTAAAAATTCCCCACGCCCCTTTGGTTGATTATCACATTGGCGTACACAAAGAGTTTCCTCTTTTGCGCACCATTTTAGACAAAACATTGCATACCATCCCCCCTCAAACCCTTTTAAGCTTACAGCAAAAATGGCTAGGCGATACTTTGGCACCAAGCCTCTCTAGACAGCTTCTGATTCGCCCCCAAGTGCAACAATTTTTATCAAACCTACACACACTAAAACTTGGCATTGATACCAGCTGGCCGCCTTTTGAGTTTTTAGATGAACAGGGTCACCACAAAGGGGTTGTGCAAGAGGTTGTTGATTATATACTAACCCAATCACTAGGCATCACACCTCTACTTGTAAGCGCGCCTGTATGGAAAGAGCACATTGAAGCCATTCAAACCCAAAAAATCGATGTGATTTCAGGCATTGTTAACAACGAAGAGCGCGCCAAAAAAATGCTCTTCACGAACCCCTACCTAACCATGCCGTTGATGATTCTAGGAAGGTTTGATGAAAAACTGATTGATTCTTTAGATGAGCTACGAGGCAAAAATGTTGGTGTAGTTAACGGCTACGTTACGGGGGATATTTTGACCCAAAAGTACCCCCAGGTTATTCCGCGTTTTTTTCCCGATTTAAAAAGCGGTCTTATTGCGCTTAGTCAAGGCGAAGTGGACTATTTTTTCGACGGTTTAGCTGCCATGAATTACACTATTCGCGCCGAAGGAATTACAAACCTTAAGCTTCTTGGCCAAACAGGAGAGGTGTATGCTTTGAGTTTTGGTGTGCGTAAAGATTGGCCTGAACTTGTTGAGGCACTCAATTATGTCATTGACACCACGCCAAAAGAAACCATCAACCGGCTCATTGACCCTTGGGTTCATATGGAAATCCAAGGGTCAATTGACTATTCGCTAGCATGGAAAGCGGTCTTAATCTTCAGTTTTATTATTGCTTTTATTGTCTACTGGAACCGCCGCTTGCACGCTGAAATTCTCCATCGCAAAAAAATCGAGGAGCAGCTCTTTCAAGCGCAACTGCGGGCAGAAAAAGCCAATCAAGCCAAGAGTGAATTTCTCTCTAACATGAGCCATGAAATTCGCACGCCCATGAACGCGGTTATTGGGTTTGCAGACCTTACCGCCAAGATGGATTTGCCACCAAAAGCCCTACACAACATTCAAACCATTCAAAAATCCGCCAAGGCTCTCGTTGGACTCATTAACGATATTTTAGATCTGTCAAAAATCGAAGCAGGAAAGGTTGAAATCAAACGCGAAATTGTCAACGTCACCTCACTAGCAGAAGATTTGCAAGCTATTTTTTCCTTGCGAGCTAAACACAAAACTATCTACTTTGAAACCATCGTGCACCAAAACACGCCTAAGGCTTTGATTTTTGATGAATTGCGCGTGCGTCAAATCCTCGTCAATCTCATCGGAAATGCCGTAAAATTTACCCACGAGGGCGGTGTAAAAGTCTGCTTTAGTGCCACCCCAAACCCCCAAAGAGATAGCACTGTTGATTTACATGTAAAGGTCGAAGATACAGGCATTGGCATCCTTGAAGAGGAGCAAGAAAAAATCTTTGGTATGTTTGAACAACAAAGTGGGCTAAATGGCAGAACCTACGGTGGCACGGGACTTGGACTAGCTATTTCAAAAAAATTTGCGGAGCTTATGGGAGGTGTTATTCGCGTAAAAAGTGCGCCCAAAAAAGGCTCAACATTCACTCTGACGCTCACCCATGTGGAAGTAGCCGCCAGCCTTCCCTCACGCTCTAAACAAACCCACAGTTTACATTTTCACGAGGCCTGCGTGTTGGTTGTTGATGATATTGAAGAAAACTTAGAATTGCTTGGAGATATTTTAGAAACATACGGCCTTAGCACTATTTTAAGTGCTTCAGGGGAAGAGGCCATTCATCTGGCCGAAGAAGAGCGGCCGAACCTTATTTTAATGGATATTAAAATGCCCCAAGTAGATGGATGCACCGCCGCAAAAGCCATCCGCGCCAATGCAATCACTGCTCACATTCCCATCATCGCCGTCTCTGCTTCGGTTTTGGGGGAGGAGGATGAGGCCAAAAACGGCACGTTTGATGGGTTTATTCCCAAACCTATCGACATTGCCGAGCTTGAAACACTCTTGATGGACTTTCTTCCCCATGAAAAAAAAGCACTGCCTTGCGCACCCTTAACCGCGCAAAACAACACCTTACTCGCCGTCTCAACGGCCGCCCTTCCTCCTTTGTTGGCCAAGGCTAAAGAGGCGCTTAATAGTGGGGATTTTGATATTATCGAGGAGTTAATACTTCTTCTAAAAGAAACGCCTGGCAACGAAGCATTGATTGAAAACTTAGAACTTGGATTAGAAGATATCGACATAGACGCACTCGAAACAAAACTTACAGCCATAGTGGCATTCTTAGAAAAAAGGGTTCAAGATGGTATTTGAAGAAAGCACTGTTATGATTGTGGATGATATTGTTGAAAACATTAAAGTCGCCATGGGGCACTTGCAAGCTTTACATGTAAAGGTTGTCTACGCCACCAATGGGCTTCAAGCCCTCGAACGCGCCGAAAAAACCCGTCCAAACCTCATCCTCATGGATGTGATGATGCCCCAAATGGGTGGTTTTGAAACCGCTAAAGCCCTAAAGAAAAATCCGCTACTGCGGGAAATTCCCATTATCTTTTTAACCGCGCGCGCCGAAGCAGAAGATGTCAAACAAGGCTTTGAAGCAGGCGGGGTAGATTACATTACTAAGCCTTTCAACGGCGAAGAATTGCTTATGCGGGTCAAAACCCACCTTGAACTCACCCTTCACCGATGCCGCCTCGAAGAGCAAGTCAGCAGACGCACCCAAGAGATTGAGCTACTAAAATCTAGCATCATTGAAGCCATGGGTTCGCTGGCCGAATACCGCGATGGCGAAACAGGCGCACACATCAAACGCACGCAACACTACGTCAAAATTCTGTGCCAACATCTCTTAACGCTTCCTAAATATGCCGAGTTTGTCACCCAAGATTACGCCCAGCTCTTGTTTAAATCTGCACCATTGCACGACATTGGAAAGGTTGGCATTCGAGACCATATTTTGCTAAAACCGGGAAAACTCACTCCCGAAGAATTTGAAATCATGAAGCAACACGCCGCTTTTGGAGAGGCCATCATCGACAAACTCATTGGCATTAATGGCCCTACTGATTTTCTTGTTTCGGCCAGAGAAATCACAGGGGGTCACCATGAAAAATGGAATGGCAGCGGCTACCCTAGAGGATTATCAGGTGAAGAAATTCCCCTCTCAGCACGTATTATGGCCATTGCTGATGTGTACGACGCCCTCACCTCTCCTCGGGTTTATAAAATAGCCTTTTCCCATCAAGTGGCAATAGATACCATTCGCGATCAATCAGGAAAACATTTTGATCCCACTCTTGTTGAAGCTTTTTTGCATCTTGAGCAAGAGTTTCTTTTTATTGCTACCACCTTAAAAGATTAGGCGCCAATCATTCCCAACTGTAACACTTTGGGGTTTTCTTACAAAACCTAACGCCAATACCCTCTCAACGCCCAAAAACCCCACAAAAAAATGGTGCATTTTAGTTATAATGGTGCTAAGTTTCTCTATGCAAAGGACACCCCATGAACCTTTCTACTCGCATTATTACCATGATTATTGGCTCTTTGGTTCTTTTAACACTACTTCTTGGATTGACAACGCGCCACTTCATGGAAGAATCTGTTGCATTTTTTACCCAAAATTATCATGAAAAAATGGTTCAAGCCCGCAAAGATGAGCTTAAAAGTGAGATGCGCATCATTCAAACCGTAGCGCAAAAGGTCTACGAAGAAGAGACTGCACGGGGCAGCAGTGAAGAGGCGACCAAAGCAGCTATCCTTCACAAAATTCGCGATATTCGCTTTTTTGAGGATGATAGTGGGTATGTTTTTGTCTACAGTCCTGATGGCACCAATATCATGCTCCCTGTTAACACTTCTTTGGAGGGCAAAAACCTCATTGGCCTCAAAGACAGCGATGGAATGTTTTTTGTCAAAGAGCTTATTGAAGCTTCCAAGCGTGGAGGAGACTTTGTTTTGTATAATTTTCCAAAAATCAAAGACGGAGAGCCTTTGCCAAAACTGGGCTATGCCGTCCCTTTTGCTCCCTATGGTTGGATGATGGGCACGGGCGTTTACATCGACAATATCGACAAAGACGTTGCCATACTATCAGCAGAAACAGCAGCAGAAAACAAAAAAGTGCTCTTTCTTTTTACACTCATTAGTGTGGTAATGGTTCTAATCATAGGCGTGTCTAGCCTTTTCCTCATTCGCCTCAAAATCACTTCACCTCTAAAAAACCTCATTCAGCGAGCACAAAACCTTTCTAGCGGCGATGGTGACCTGACTCGAAAACTGGACATTGATGGCAATGACGAAATTAGCCGTGCCAGTGAGGCTATCAATGCGTTTATCGAGAAAGTACGCATTCTCATTAGTGACGCAAAACAACTCTCAAGTGAAAACTCTTCTGTGGCCCATGAACTCTCCACCACTTCCTTGCAATCAGGCAAGCGCATTGAGGATTCCACCACACTAGTAGGCAACACCACCCAAAAAGCCACCAGCATGCAAAAAGAGATGCGAGGCTCTATTAAAGAGGCAAAAGAAGGTAAAGCAGAACTTGAAAAAGCCAGTGTCTTTGTCCAAGAAGCTAGCACTTCCATCTTGGATTTAACCGAGCAAATTCAAGAAAGTGCGCATACTGAAATCGAGCTAGCGCGAAAAATCGAACAACTTAGCCACGATGCCGAACAAGTCAAAGAGATTTTGACCGTCATTAATGACATTGCCGATCAAACCAACCTTTTAGCCTTAAATGCCGCCATTGAAGCAGCACGTGCTGGAGAGCATGGGCGTGGGTTTGCAGTTGTAGCTGATGAAGTGCGAAAACTCGCCGAGCGCACCCAAAAAAGCCTTATTGAAATCAACGCAACCATCAACGTCATTGTCCAGGCTGTTGCTGATTCGAGTGAACAAATGACCCGCAATGCCAAACGCGTTGAAGAGCTCACCCATGTAGCAGGCAATGTCAAAGAAAAAATCACCCACATGGACACCACCATGCGCCACGCTATCACCATGTCAGACAAAACAGCCCAAAGCTACATTACCAATGGCGACGAAATAGAAGAGATTATCCAAGGGGTTTCCCACATCAACACCCTCTCTACTGAAAATGCCAGAAGTGTAGAAGAGATTGCCAGTGCCGCTGAACACCTTAACAAAATGACCGAAATGCTTAACAGTAAGCTCTCAGAATTCAGAACCTAGCGTGAAAGAAAAACTCATCCTAATCGGGGCTTCCACAGGAGGCCCTGGGCACTTAAAAATACTTTTAAACGCATTGCCAAATACCTTAAACACACCCATCATCATTGCCCAACACATGAACGCTGTGTTTATTCCAAGCTTTGTACAACAATTTCGCGCGGAACTCAAAGTTCCTGTTGTACGCGCCAACGAACCTTTACATGTAAACCAAGGTGGTGTTTATATTTGCGAAAAAAATTGCCTTCTTGAGACCGCGCGACCTCTAAGACTCTCCTTTGAAGAGGCTCCTGCGCAAACCTTGTATAATCCCAGTATTGATGACTTGTTTCTCTCGGCGGTTCCGCTGTGTGAAAAAGTAGATATTTTGGCTATTTTGCTCACCGGCATTGGACATGATGGCGCCAAAGGAATCCAAGAGCTTCACAAAGCAGGAGCAAAGTGTCTTGGAGAAAACGAAGAAAGCGCCGTAGTCTACGGCATGCCAAAACGCGCTAAAGAGCTTGTTCCTGAGCTTGAGATGCTTCCTCTTGGAGAAATCAAGCAACGTATCGAAAGGTTTACCCATGTTTTTTTTTAGAAAAAAGTCTAAAGAACCCCAAGATGCCCCAGCCTCTTCTCCTAAGCCTGTTTTTGATGAGCGTAACCTTGAAGCCCTTCTTCATTATGTTGAACACTACAGCGGCGTAAACCTCACCCCAAAAAAAGAGGTACTTAAGCAGCGGCTTATTTTATTTTGTGAAAACAACGGACTTATTGGCTTTGATGATTTGTTTACTAAAATTCAAGCAGACGCCTCTTTGCGCCAAAACCTCATCAATCTCATCACTGTTAATGAGACCTATTTTTACCGCGAAACCATTCAGCTTGAAGCAGCCGTAGCTTGGTTGAAAGAAAGGGGTGGAAAAGCACGTGTATTGAGTGCTCCTTGTGCCTCAGGGGAAGAGGTCTACTCCCTTTCCATGCTTGCTAGCCAAAGCGGGTTTGCACCCTATACATTAAGCATTTTAGGCATTGATATTAACTCTGAAGCTATCCAAAAAGCTCAAAAAGGCATCTTTAGTGAGCGCTCTTTGCACCGTCTTGATGAGGAGTTAAAATCAACCTATTTTATGAAAATCGCAGGTGAATACACCATTGTGCGTTCACGGTTTGCAGGAGTGGATTTTCAGGTATTGAACATTTTCGATGATGCTTTTTTACGCCTAGAACCTTTTGATATTATTTTTTCAAGAAATATGATGATTTACTTTGATGATGTTTTTAAACAAAAAACAGTAGAGCGGTTTCACAAGTTACTAAAAAATGGTGGTAGACTCTACACTGGCCACGCAGATTTGGTGCCCAGTACGCCCTTGTTTACCAAAGTCACCCAAGGGCGGTTGAGCTACTACGAGAAAGTTTAGCCTATCAGGCGAATCTCATCCTCAAGGTTGGGCACCATACACAAAAACACATAAGGCACGTCACCCTTGACGCGGTACCAGTGGGGGATTCCCGCAGGCACATACAACGCGTCACCCGCCTTAGCCTCAAAGACTTCATTGCCAATCCCCACGCTCGCACAGCCCTCTAGTACGTACTGCTCGTGCTCCACGCTGTTGGTGTGGTTTGGCATAAAACCGCCAGGGGCAATGGTAAACTTGCGCATGGCAAAATGGGGGGCCATTTTAGGGGAGATAATCATCTGCATCTGTGCACCCTCACCCGCTTGCAACGGGGTAGACTCAATAGCACTCACATCAATCACTGGCATACACTACTCCTTGCGTTAAAGACGTTGAATGTTTTGCAGTTTTACAAACATCATCGCAGTCATGATAGCATCATTTACCGCGTCGTGCTTGCCAAAAATCGGCAATCCAAGTTCCCGCATTATTGTATCAAAACGCAGGTCAATTACCCCATCAGGGATGGCTTTGATTTTTTTGTCGTGATAGATGCCTGAAACTTCAATCTGAGCATTAGGTAGCTTGATACCAAGCCAAGGCTGAAGATAGCGGTTCACCATCGCCACATCAAATTCCAGATAATACCCCACTAAAGGCAAGGGCCCAATGAACGCCAAAAACCGCTCCAAAGCTTCCTCGGGCGCCAAAGCCCCCACCATGTCGATGTTGCGCAACTGATGGATAGTGATGCTCTTAGCGGCAATGTCTTTGCTGGGCCGAAGCAACAAAGAGAGGGTTTCTTGGGCGAGGATTTTATTGCCTTTTATTTTCACTGCCCCGATAGATAAGATCTCATCCTTTTTAGGGTCCAAGCCAGTGGTTTCGGTGTCAAACACCACAAACTCATCCTCAGAAAAGGAGTCGTCAAACAAGAACAAAAACCGTGGGTCGCGCAACTTTTTTTTGTTGCGCTCTTTAAAAAAGCGTGTAAACATCACTGCACCATATTGATTTTAAAATGATGGACTAAAAAACGTTTAAACTGGTCTACGATTTTAAAACTGTCTTTAAGGAGTTCAGTTTCGAGCTGATTGAGTTTGTCGGTGCGGATGAAATTGTGCCGCGTTTCGCCCCGTTCGGTTGAGAAAAGTTGTTCTTTAAGGCGCATACTCATGAGCGTATCAAAGGCTTCAACAAGGGCGTCTCCAAAGTGTTCTTCAAAGATCTTTTTTGACTTTAGGGCATGAATACGCCTGATGGTCTCCGTCTCTTCCACGTGGTACTCTAGCGCCAAAGAGCGCACCCCTTGAACGATGGGGAAAATCCCTCCTTTTTTCACATCCAAGCGGTTTTCATCGGCTTTGAGATTAGAAAAAAAGCTAATAGGCGTCTCAAACAACAACGCCGCTTTAGCAAAATTAGCCATAAAAATGTCTTTTCCTGCCATCTGCTCGTAAATACTATCTTTAAGTTTTGCCAGTAATGTTTTATTGCCCGCTACTGCCAAAGCGTCATAAAAAATGGCTAAATGCATGTAATCGTCCTTGCGTGGACTCTCCAAATAACGGGCAAGCTCCACCCTAAAGGCCTTGAATGACTTGCGCCAGTAAGGGTTAGAAACCATAATCCCTCCCTCGCACGCAGGATAGCCAAAATCAAGCAAAGTCTGTGTATAGCGTTCCATCACTTCTTTAAATGCTGGGGCATCGGCCTCATTTTCGATAATAAGCGCATTATCTTGGTCTGTTTTAAGCATCTGCTCTTTACGGCCTTCACTTCCCATAACCACCAAACATGCCTTTTGCTGGAGCTCTTTGGGCACCATCATCTCGTAGAGTTTACGGTAAACTTGCTCATTAAGCTCACTGATAAGCTGAGAAATATACTCTACCTTAGTGCCTTTAGCGTGGAGTTTTTTGATGATGTGCACAAAATCTTGGCTTGCTTTCTTAAGCGCATCAACATCTTTTGCTTTGCGAATTTGAACAGACACCAAGTACGTGTGATTAGCAAAATAGCTGAGTAAATCCAACTGTTCCAAAACCCCAACAACCTTACCATGGTCTGTTACGACAATGCGCTTAATGGCATTTTTAGTCAAATACAACAAAGCATTAAATAAAAAATCATTCGCTTCAATGCTGATGATAGGCCGCAAGGCAATAGGCCCGATGGGAGCGTGTTTATCATACCCTTCATACACTAGCCGCTTGCGTACGGTGCTGTCGGTAACAATCCCATAATCCCCCTCATCATCCACAAGAATACACTTTGCATCCATGCTGTCCATCTTATGTAAAGCACCTAAAATTGGCATTTGCGGAGTAACAACACAAGCTTTATGCAAGAACGAATCTGACACGCGTGCTAACATAAAACCTGAAAGTTGCGTGGTATACTCTTTTTGTTTGGCCGATTGGATGCGATTGGCAAGGTCTGTGAGAAAATAGGCCTTAAATACCCCATTACTCTCCAGCAGTTGACGAAAAGTCTCTTTTTTAATTTCAAAACAAATCAGTTCTTCGTGCACCAAAAAAGTATCCTCGGTTTTGCCATACAGCAGCGCATCCGCGTCAAAGGAGTTTTGGTTGTGGTAAATTTTGATCAGTTCATTATCGTGGTATTCGCCCACCTCTCCTTTAATGATGATATATAAAAATTCAGGAATTTTTTGCGGAGAAATCATCACTGTATCTTTTGTGTAATAAGCAATGTTCATGGCGTTAGTCACGCGAGCAAGTTCAGTGGGAGTAAGCAAACCAAAAGGGTGAATGGATTTTAAAAAAGCTTCTTGGTCTTGAAGGCTCATGGGACTCCTTACATGTAAAGGATAATTATGACACGTTTTAAGCAAAACCGTGCGCGGCGACGCGCACGGAATTCAAACACTAGTGCGCGCTTGCCGCACCTGCACCGCGAGGGATGCGGATGCTTTCCACAAGCTCTTGGATGTGAGATGGGGGTGGTGGTGTCATCTGTGCGACCACATACGCCACGATGAAATGCAACACCATCCCGATGGTGCCAATACCCGTTGGCGCAATGCCCCACAAATAATTGGCCTTATCGCCGCCCATGAACACGAAATACACGATATACGCAAAAGTGAACGTCAAGCCCGTAGCCATGCCCGCAATCGCTCCTTCTTTGTTCATGCGTTTGTAAAAGATACCCATGACGATGGTCGGGAAGAACGAAGCCGCTGCCAAACCGAAGGCAAAAGCAACCACTTGTGCTACAAAACCTGGAGGGTGAATCCCCAAATACCCTGCCACGATGATAGCTACTACCGCCGCAAGTCGCGCAGACATAAGTTCTGCTTTTTCGCTCATCTTAGAACGCCCTGTCACCTTGTCTTTCATGAGTACTTTACCCAAAAGGTCATGGGAAATGGACGTAGAGATAACCAGCAAAAGTCCAGCAGCTGTAGAAAGTGCCGCCGCCAAACCGCCCGCAGCGATAAAGGCAATAACCCAATTGGGAAGCCCTGCAATCTCTGGATTGGCCAAAACGATAATATCCCTGTCTACATATAATTCATTCACTATTTTGCCACTTGCGCGCATTTCTTCAGCACTTGCGGTATGGTTTGAAGCGCCATTGGAAGCCAAACGCTCACCAGAAACACCACGTTCCCCCGTAAAAGTAGGTCTGCCCTTAAAAGCTTCGCCTGCAGCGTATTGGATTTTGCCATCACCATTGCGGTCATTCCACGCCAAAAGACCCGAGTTTTCCCAAGTTTTAAACCACGCACCTTGATTAGGAGTGCCATCCAAATGGGTAGCTTGGCCGTCTGTAAAGGCTTGGTATTCCACGTTTTGGACATTTTTAATGAGGTTCACCCGTGCAAACCCAGCGACTGCGGGGATAGAGGTATACATAATGGCGATGAACAGCAACGCCCATCCTGCCGAAATACGCGCACCTTTTACCGTAGGCGTGGTAAAAAAACGCACGATAACGTGGGGCAATCCCGCTGTACCAAGCATGAGTGCTGTGGTTAGCATAAACACATTCCACGTGCCTGAAATACTTGACGTGTACGCCGCGAACCCAAGGTCTTGGATGGACTGGTCAAGAGCATGCAAGAGGTAGGTTCCCTTGTCAATCATCTGCACCCCATTGTCAAATTCAAAGGCAATCTTAGACCCAAAACCAAGCTGAGGCAAGAACGTGTCTGTCACTTGTAACGAAAGGAAAATAGCAGGTACCGTAAAGGCAAAAATCATCACACAATACTGCGCCACTTGCGTGTAGGTAATGCCCTTCATGCCTCCAAGTACCGCGTACACAAACACGATAGCCATCCCGATGATAACACCCGTGTTAATGTCCACTTGCAAAAAGCGTGAAAAGACGATGCCAACCCCGCGCATTTGCCCTGCAACGTAGGTAAAGGAGATAAAGATAACACACACCACCGCCACCATGCGCGCCACGTCGGAGTAGTAGCGGTCACCGACGAAGTCTGGTACCGTAAACTTTCCAAATTTGCGCAAATAGGGTGCTAAAAGCATGGCAAGAAGCACATAACCGCCTGTCCAGCCCATCAAATACGCTGAACCGTCGCTCCCGATGAACGAAACAATTCCCGCAAGGGAGATAAACGAAGCCGCGCTCATCCAATCCGCGCCCGTTGCCATGCCGTTGGCGATAGGATGCACCCCGCCGCCTGCGACGTAAAACTCTTTCGTTGAGCCCGCCCGTGCCCAAATAGCAATGCCAATATACAACGCAAAAGAGGCGCCCACAAAGAGGTAGATTAAGGTTTGAAGTTCCATTTACTTGCTCCTATTCGTGGATGTCGTATTTTTCTTCGATGCGTTCCATGAGCTTTGCATACACAAAGATAAGAACAACAAAGACATACATGGCGCCTTGTTGGGCAAACCAAAAGCCCAGTTTAAAACCACCAAACTCAATGGCATTGAGCTCTTCTAAGAAGATAATGCCGCATCCAAACGACACCACAAACCACACTACTAAAAGTTTTAGAATGGTTGAGATGTTCTCTTTCCAGTATGCTTGCGCAACTTCTGGGTTCATTCTGGCTCCTTTGTTGAATTTACAAAGTCATAGTAAAACCTTGGCGTAGCATTAGCGTAGCATTGGGAGAAGATTGTTAAAAAGAAACAGATTTTTAGAAATTAAGTGTATTTTTGTAACATTTTTATGAAGATAGTTTAAAAAATACCTCTTAAAAAAGAATTTCTGGCCTAATTATTAAAAATAACCCGCAAAAAACCTATTTTAAGTTATTTTTAATAATTTTATGGGAGTTTATGTGTAACTTTTTTATACACTTTACATGTAAAGCCCACTTGTGTAAAATGGCACTTTTCAAAGGAGACCCATGACACCCACACTGGAAGCTTATTTGGCCAAGGCTGATTCTCTAGCCAAACTTGAACCCAAACACATGCCAAAGGATATTCTCAGAGAATTCACCAAACTCGATGCACCAGCACTGTACAAAACTTGCACCCAGTTTGCCATCTTGCGCCACAACATTCCCCAAAAAGATGCGGTGCTGACACTGGAGGAGGAGGAGATTGCCTCTTTGGCACAGCGCTATGCAACAGAGGTATTAGACGCCCTTAAAGCCCTTGTGCGTTAGTTACACGCAACAACGCTTCGTAGAGCACCTGGGCTAAGTGCGCATACCCTTCATCATTAGGGTGTACGTGGTCACTTTTGAGCGCACCATTTTTAATAACATCAGTGAGTGCGTTTGGCACATACACCACATCCGTTTCTTTGGCAAGAGCATCGTAAATGTCTGCTGTAACAATGCGAATGCCCGTAAACAAAGGTACACCTACGAGCACGGCTTTAGCGCCAGAGGCTTCCACAAGCGCGATCATCTGGCGCACATTAGCCTTGGTTTGAGCTAAATCCATACGGCGCAATATGTCATTCCCACCATGGCAAAGAATCACAATATCAGGCCGCGTTGTTTCAAGCAGCTGGCCCAGACGCGCTAACCCTTGGGCACTCACTTCGCCTGGAATACCTGCATTGGTCACCTTAACACCCGATAATATTGCTAGTTTTTGTGGGTACCCCACACTAGCCCCTGTCCCAAATGTAATGCTATCTCCAAAGGCCAAAATGTGCGTCTCTTTTGGAAGTTCTTCTTTTAAAGACTGGAGTTTTACAAACACCTGATACGCCACCATCCCCAAAATAACCACATACAAAATATACCGCATGATTTTTCCTTTACATGTAAAGCACTTTGGCTATAATACGCGTTTATTTTACTCCCATTTTAACATGAAAGCATCTTTGTGAGAAAACCGCTTAGCAACAAAACCGTCGGCACTATTGCCGTTGTCACCGCTACACTCATCTGGGCAAGCTCGTTTATTGCTCTTAAAATTGCCCTAGGAACAATGGGGCCCATGAGCATCATCTTTGGGCGTATGGTCGCAGCATCTGCGGTGTTTTTACTGTTTTGGAAACACTACCGCGGGCTCTCCTTTACTGCTTCAGACATTAAATACCTTCTAGCTATGGTGCTACTGGAGCCGTGTTTGTATTTTATTTTTGAAATCAAAGCCTTGCAATACACCTCCGCCTCCCAAGCGGGCGTCATCACCTCCACCATGCCTTTGTTTGCAGCTATTGGCGCGGGAATTTTTCTCAAAGAAATCATCACCAAAAACCTGCTCATTGGGTCAACTTTGGCTATTTTGGGAGCTGTTTGGCTCAGCCTTGAAGCTTCTGTGGAAGCGTACGCACCCAACCCGCTCTTGGGTAACACCCTTGAACTTCTTGCCATGCTTTGTGCAGCAGGTTACACCATCATTATCAAACACCTCACTAAACGTTTTTCAGCCCTTTTTCTTACCGCCATCCAAGCCTTCGCGGGGGCTATTTTTTACCTTCCTTTAGCCCTTTGGGAATGGCAAGGCACGCTTCCTGTGGTGAGTTTAGAAGGAATGCTTGCCATTTTATACCTTGGTGTTGTGGTTACCCTTGGGGGCTATGGGCTGTTTAACTTTTCTCTCACCAAGCTTCCTGCTTCAAGGGCTTCAGTGTTTATCAACCTCATCCCTGCCTTTGTGGTCATTTTGGCCTTTATTATTTTGGGTGAAACCCTTAATGTCGCTCAACTCTTTGCCGCAGGAGTCATTTTTCTGGGTGTGTTTATCACTCAAATCAACTTCAAACGAAAGGAACGCTCATGAACATTGCTGTTTTTTGCGGGTCAAGCGGTGGGCATAACCCACTATACGCTAAAGAAGCGCACGCTTTTGGAAAAATCCTCGCTAAAGGAGGTCATGGGCTTGTTTATGGCGGAGGAAGAGTGGGGCTTATGGGCGCTGTTGCCGATGGTGTGCTTGAAGGAAAAGGCCATGTTATGGGTGTTATTCCCCATTCTTTGGAGCAAAAAGAGCTGGCCCACACGGGTGTTAGTGAACTGCACATTGTCAACAACATGCACGAGCGTAAAGCTATGATGGCAGCGCGCGCCGATGCGTTCGTGGCACTTCCTGGAGGCGTGGGAACACTCGAAGAGATTTTTGAAGCGTGGACATGGGCACAGCTTGGCTACCACCAAAAACCCATTGCGTTTTTAGATTTTGGTGGATTTTACACCCATTTGTTTTCTTTTTTGAATCACATGAAAGAAGAGGGATTTTTGCAGAGCATTCACCGTGAGATGCTCATTAGCGAAACTGATCCGCACATACTGCTAGAAAAACTAAAAGCTTACACGCCCCCACGCAACAAGTGGGAGTAAGCCTTTACATGTAAAGGCTTACATGTAAAGGCTAGACCAAAAAGACATACCCCGATTTTGGTCCGTGTGCTCCAATAACCAAAGATTGTTCAATGTCTGCCGTCTTTGAAGGTCCCGAAACAAACACCCCATAACCCGCTTTGTCAAACCCAATGCGCTCATACGCTTCGTGCATAGTAGAAACTAACTGCGTTTTGTCCACTACAATCACAATATGTTGTGCCAAAAAGTAAAGGGCGCGGTGACGCACCGAAGCGGCATCTAGCCACACCGCACCGTTTTCTGCCACAGCAAACTCCCCACGCACGATGGCCAAATCAACGTGCGCCACGTCATGAGGTGTAGCGTATTTGGAGCCATCATCACTGCTCAGTCCGCACCCTTCCACATTGCACACAATATGTTCTGCCTCTTGAGCAATAGCACGAATAGCGTCGTCTAAATGGGTTTTATCTTCAAGTAAAACAGCCTTTCCCCCTACACTCGTAAGGGCAGTTGAGAATTGCTCAAAAAGATCTTCATACATAATCGTCGCAAACCCAGCATGCTCAGGCAACGGCGTATTACTTTGTTTTTTGTACTGACAAATGCTTTGAAGCATTGTTTCTTTACTGCTCATGATTGTTTCCTTTTTTGACGCTCAACATAAAGTTCTTTGAAACTCTTTTCGGGAAAATCCATCATTTCGCGGTGCTCTCCCCATGCGTTCATGGAACTATACATCATCCATCTAGGCAAATGTGGCACCACTTTACGCGCCATTTTTCCACAAAAATCTAACACTTTCGGGTGCTGAAACAGCCACCCTGCAAAGCCTAAAGCCCGCTCTTTTTTCTTGTCCAAAAGCCCCGCTTTAACTACGTCTTGACGGTGAAAATAGAGCTGATGGTGCAAGTCAATGCGAATGGGACACACATTAGAGCACGACGCACACAGCGAACACGCGTAAGGCAACGTTTTGTGTTTAGCTAAATCTTTACAAGGCTCCAAGGTTGAGCCAATAGGACCTGGGATAGTCGCTTCGTAGCTAAACCCGCCACTGCGTCGGTACACAGGACAGGTGTTCATGCACGCTCCACAACGAATGCAGTTTAAGGCTTGGGAGTAATGCTCGGAGCCCAAAATTGGTGAACGGCCATTGTCAACGATGATGACATGCATCTCGCCGCCCTCGATTGGGCCGTGAAAATGGGAAGTATACGATGTGATGGGCTGCCCCGTAGCACTGCGTGCCAACAAGCGGGTAAAGACCGCCAAATCTTGGAGGCGTGGGATGATTTTCTCAATCCCCATCGAGGCGATGTGTACTTTGGGGATAGTCGCGCCCAAATCCGCATTGCCCTCATTGGTGCACACCACAATGCCGCCCGTGTCAGCAATGGCATAGTTCACCCCCGTGATACCCACATCTGCTCCTAAAAATTTCTCACGTAAGTGCGCACGCGCTGCGCGGGTAAGGTAGGTGGGGTCATTGTTGCCCGCTTCTGTGCCAATGTGCTCTTGAAAGGTTTTACTTACGTCCTCTTTTTTGAGGTGAATGGCAGGCAACACGATGTGTGAAGGCGGCTCTTTGCGAAACTGAATGATGCGTTCGCCAAGGTCGGTGTCCACGACTTCGATGCCCTGCTCTTCCAGATAAGGGTTAAGATGGCACTCTTCCGTGAGCATGGATTTACTCTTGACAACCTTTTTGGCATTGTGAAGGTTCAAAATCTGAAGCGTAATGCGGTTGTGTTCTTCGGCATTTTTAGCCCAATGCACCTGAATCCCCTTGGCCTTTGCGTTTTTCTCAAACGCCTCAAGGTAGGTATCGAGGTTTTCCATGGTGTGGGTTTTGATTTGTTGGGCTTTGCGGCGCAAGGCCTCCCACTCAGGAATGCTTTTACTAGCGCGGTCACGTTTTTCCCGCACAAACCACAGCGCTTTATCATGCCAATGGGTGCGCTCTACGTCTTGGGTAAATTTAGCGGCTAACTCTGGGTGTCCCATGGGGGTCTCCTCCGTTTAGAATCTGAACAATGTGAATAATTCGTAAAGGTTTGCCTTGACGGCGGATAAGTCCGTCCATGTGCATCAAACACGACAAATCGGCCCCTGTGATGATTTCTGCGCCTGCTTTTAGGTGGTCATCAATGCGGTCTGTGCCCATAAATGCTGAAATGGCACTCTCAGTAATGGCAAAGGTGCCACCAAAACCGCAACACTCATCCACGCGCCCTAGCTTAACCAACTCAATGTCGTTTACTTTAGCAAGCAAGGCTTCGAGTTTGTTAAAGTAGGGGATATTGCGCTCACTGGGTGCACCAAGCCCTGCGTCACGGTGAGAGTGACAGCTGTTATGTAAGCCTACTTTATAGGGAAAGGAAACATTGAAGGTTTCAGGCTTAATGATGTCGTGCAAAAATTCGCAGATTTCAAAGGTTCTGGTTTTTAAGCGCTCAAAGTCAGGGTCGCCTGCTAAAAATTGGTTGTAATTGTTGCGCACCATGGAAACACAGCTTCCGCTTGGCCCTACCACATAATCGTACTTTTTAAAAAGATCCACAAAACGTCGTGCTAACGTTTCCATGTCTTTAGTGCAACCCGTGTTGGCCATGGGTTGCCCACAGCACGTTTGTTCTAGTGGATACTCCACTTCAAGTCCCTGTTTTTCAAGCAGTTCCAGTGTTGCCATCGAGGCACCCGGATACAACTCATTCATATAACAGGGGATAAAAAGCCCTATTTTCATGCTTGCCGCTCCTGTGTTGATTAAAATGCTTTTATTGTAACAGACTCAATATGAGATTCGGATGAAAAAGAGATATTCGGTATTTTAGATTGACGCAATATGCCCAAAAATTCACACCCCAGAAGCGTTGTGTGCTACAATACGCCAAACCACACGAGGAACTTCTTTTATGCCTTTTAGCACTCTTGGACTCTCACCTCTTTTTAACGCTTCCCTCTTGGAAAATGGCTTCACAACCCCCACGCCCATTCAACACAAGGTCATCCCTTTGGTTCTTGAAAATAAGGACATCATCGCCCTTGCCCAAACAGGTAGTGGCAAAACGGCCAGCTTTGTCTTGCCCCTCTTGCATACTCTTTCTAACGCACCAAAAACCCGCGCCCCAAACATCCTTGTGCTCACCCCCACGCGCGAGCTTGCCGTCCAAGTGGCGCAGGCGTTTTCTCTTTTTGGAAGCGCACTTTCTCAGCCTCCGCGGGTCGTAAGCATCATCGGTGGAGAAGGATTGGGAGAACAGATGCGCTTGGTGCAACAAGGGTGTGATGTGGTCGTAGCTACACCAGGACGCTTGCTTGAAATCCTCCAAAAAGGGCAAATTTCCCTCTACCATGTAAAGACGTTGGTGCTAGATGAAGCAGATAAAATGTTGAGCCTTGGCTTTAGTGAAGCCCTCGAATCCTTGCTTCACGCCCTGCCAAGCGCTCGCCAAAACCTGCTCTTTTCTGCATCCTACCCTCCCTCTATGGAAACCCTCGCACGCACTATTAGCGACAACTTTTTATGGGTCAACCAAGAGAGCGCTCCTACCGTCCAAGAGCTCATCCAGCGGGCCATCAAAGTAGATGCGCACAACCGTGGGCCACTTTTGCGTCACCTCTTATCTACCCACAAATGGGCACAAGTGCTTGTCTTTATGTCCAATAAAAGAGCGGCCGATAACATCGCGGCAAAATTTCACAAACATGGCTTTAACACCACCTCTTTTCATGGAAACCTCTCCCAAGAAGAGCGCGTTCAAACCCTAGAAGCGTTCAAAACCCACAAGGTGGCCCTGCTTTTTGCCACCGACATTGCCGCGCGCGGACTGGACATCAAAGGCATTGAATGCGTTGTAAACTTTGACCTTCCCCGTTCCACCGAGGATTACATCCACCGTGTGGGAAGGACGGCTAGAGCGGGGCGTGGGGGCGAGAGCATCACCTTTGTGACCCCCGAAAACCACGCCCATTTTGCCCTCATTCAAAAGCGCTGTCACACCTCCATGGCACTTGAATCCATCAGTGGATTTGAAAGCACCACGCCGTGTGCGCTCCCGCCAAAAGGCCAAGCGCCCGTAAAGGGCAAGCGCAAAAGCAAAAAAGACAAATTAAGAGAGAAGGCGCAAGAGGCGTAAAAATCCTTTACATGTAAAGGATTTTGGGCTTACATGTAACGTCAAATCCTACTTTTCCCATCCACCCCCTAAGACTTTATGGAGCGTGACGGTTGCGTTAAGTAAGGAAAGTAGTTGGGTTGCCCGCTGGTCTTGGGCTTGGTAAAAAGAGCGTTGGGCATCCAAAAGGGTGGCATAATCACTCACGCCCTCTTGGTACAGCAAAGTAGACTGGGCTAAAGTTGTTTTTTCAAGTGCCAAAATCTCCTCTTGCAACGCAAGCTGCTGGGTGCTCAAAGCTTGGTCCAGCAAAGCATCTTCTACCTCTTTTAGTGCTGTAAGAATAGTCTTTTCATACGCCAATAATGCTTCGTTGCCTCGAGAGCGTGCCGCGTTTAATGCCTCTTTTATGTTACCACCATCAAAAAGCGTGTACGCAAGAACCCCCTCCAAAACGCTTGTCAAAGGGTTGGAAAGAGAAAGCAACGCGGTACTAGCAAGCCCCGTGTTGCCTGTTAATTTGAAGCTAGGAAAGCGTTGCGCGCTTGCCACGATGATGGCATCTTCTGCGTTTTTTAATTTGGCCATCATTGAAGCAATGTCAGGTCGTCGGACCAAAAGCTCCGAAGGAATCCCTGACCCAACACGCAAAGGGGTGATTTCATCAAAAGAGACAAGGGGAACTTCAAACTCTTGCGGGGCTTTTCCTACCAACAACGCCAAAGCATTAGCTGTTTGCTTGGCTTGGCTTTGCAATGCCACAAGGGCCACTGTGTTTTGGAGCAAAGAGGAGTTTTGGCGGTTAATATCCACTTGTGTCGCCAAACCCTCCGCTTCTTTGTGCGTTACAATCGTTAAAAGCTGTTGTGCGATTTGGACATTTTCTTTCGCGAGTGTCACGCGCTTTTGCAGTGCCGCTAGGCGCAAGTAGTACTCCACAACACTCGCACTCAAAGAAAGACGCAACGTGTCTAAGTCGTATTGGCTTGCCATGTAAGAGGTTTGTGCCATGCGGGTTTGTGCTGCTACTTTTCCCCAAAAATCTACCTCATACGCCACATTCAAAGAGAGGCTTGAAGCCTCACTGCGCGTTGATACGCCATCTGCATTAACCCCTCTGGCCGAAGTCTGCGCTGTGAGCGCAAAAGGGAGGACATTTGCCTCAGCAATGCGCACTTGTGTGCGTGCTTGTTCTAGCCGCTCATAGGCCATTAAAATATCGTGGTTATTAACAAGGGCCTCTTCCACAAGGGCATTTAAAGGATCGATATTAAATTTTTCCCACCATTGAGGCGAGATTTCATTTTCTTCTTGTGCCACTTCGGTGCTGTAAGCACTGGGAAGGATTTGCTTGGAGTTTAGAGCTTGTTCGTGCATACTGCATCCTCCCAACACTAATCCTATCATCACTATTCCAATTTGCTTCATCGTTTTCCTCATTATTCTGATGCCAAAGCGACCACAGGGTCAAGCTTGGCTGCTTTTTTGGCGGGCAAGTACCCAAACACAAGGCCCGTTAAAAACGAACACCCAAAGGCCAAGGCAACAGGCCACACCGAGTACACCACCCCAATACCAAAATAGCCCACAACAGCCGTCACTGTTAGTCCAATAACAACCCCAATAAACCCTCCCAAGGCTGAAACCACAATGGCCTCGATGAGAAATTGTTGCATAATGTTGCGCATCCTTGCACCATTGGCCATGCGGATGCCTATCTCTTTAGTGCGCTCCGTGACACTCACGAGCATGATGTTCATGATCCCAATGCCACCCACAAGCAAGGAAATTCCTGCGATGGAGCCTAGTAAAATCGTCAACGTGTTTTGGGTTTGGCTCACATTTTCAATCAATGAAGCCATGTTGCGGATGCGAAAATCCTCCACTCCGTGACGTGCCAACAAAAGAGCTTCGATCTCTTTTTGGGTTCTATCGATATGCTTTACATCCTCTACTGCTACGGTAATGTTGCGCAAGTTCTGATACCCTAAAATATGTAAACTTCCCGTAGTGTAGGGCATAAACACCACATCGTCTTCATCTTCCCCCATGGCCGAAGCCCCTCGCTCGCTCATTACTCCAATAACTTGAAACAAGATATTTCCCACCAACACAAATTCCCCTAAGGGGTCTTTCTCTCCAAACAAAGATGTAGCCACGGTCTGCCCAAGCACAATCACCTTAGCGAGGTTGTCTTCATCTTCTTGGGTAAAAAAAGTGCCTTGCGCCACTGGCCAACTACGCACAAGTGGCAAGGCATAAGAAGTGGTATTAATAGGAGTTTGTGCATCATTATTGCCATAACGCACGGTGGTATTGCGTCTGGACTCAGGCATGGTGCCTAGAATATTTTCCATCATATCAATAGCCTTCATGTCTTCAGGCACGAGTGTGGCAATGTTAGCAAATCCTCTTGTATTTGGCCCACCAGGGCGAATTACTAGTAAATTCGTTCCTAAAGAACTAATGCGGTCCACCACCTCTTTTTTTGCCCCATCGCCAATAGCAAGCATCACGATGACAGAAGCCACCCCAATGACGATGCCAAGAAGAGTCAAAATGGTGCGAAAAATATTCATTCGCAACGCACGCAACGAGGATTTCATAGACTCAGCTAGTTCAAAAAAGAGGGTGCTTTTAGAGGGTGGTGGGGTTTTGAAAGAAGCCTTTTTACATGTAACGTCTCGCACCGTGTCGCCAATAATCTCCCCATCTTTAATCTCTATCACACGGTTTGCGTGGCTTGCTACTTCTTTGGAGTGGATGATGAGAATGAGCGTATGGCCTGCTTGCCAAAACTCAATAAGTAGCTTCATCACGTCTTCACCACTTTTGCTATCAAGCGCGCCGGTGGGCTCATCGGCTAAAATAATCTGCCCGCCGTTCATGAGCGCTCTGGCAATGGAAACCCGCTGTTGTTGGCCACCTGAGAGTTGATTGGGGCGGTAAGTAAGACGTTCTTCAAGGCCAAGATACCTCAGCAGCTCCACAGCACGTTCTTGGCGTACCTCAAGGCTAGCCCCTGCGTACACGGCAGGCATTTCAACGTTTTGACTGGCGTTAAGTGAATGGATGAGGTTGTAGCTTTGAAACACAAACCCGAAAGACTCACGGCGCAAGCGGGCAAGCCCATCGGCATCAAGCCTAGAAACATCTGTCCCTTTAAAAATATAACTTCCCGAACTTGGTCTATCTAAACAGCCCAAAATATTCATTAGGGTAGATTTGCCCGAACCCGATGCCCCCACGATAGCCACAAACTCACCCGAGTGAATTGTAAGATTCAACCCTTTTAAAACTTGGACTGCGGCTTCTTTTTCCCCATAAGAACGGGTGATGTCAACCAATGTAACAAGTGGCGCTGCCTGCTGCATTAACGAGGCCTTTGGGCGACAGCTGTACTGTTTGCGCGATTAACACTAGTTGTTCTGACAACATTGGATGTTACTAATGTTTCCCCCTCTTTGACGCCTGAGAGAATTTGTGCATGGATGCGGTTTGTCACACCCACTTGCACTACGCGCTCCTCAATGGTTCCATTTTCTAGAACAACCTTTACCAAGGCTTCCTTGGGGACACTTTGGGTTTGATTTTCTCGCGAAGGACGTCGTCTTTCTTGCTCTTCTCCACGAGGCTGACGCGGGCTCTCCTTTTTTGCGCTAGGAGTTTGGGAAGGTTGAGCGCTTTGGGTGTTAACAGGAAGAGCATGCAAGGCTGAGAGAGGTACCAACACCCCATTGCGCGCCCGCGCTTTGATAAAAAACACCTGTACTGTCATGGAAGTCATGAGCTCCCCTGCGGTGTTGTCAACATCAAAAAGGGCATTATAAAGAACAACATTGTTTGTAATAGTGGGCGTAGGTTCAACCATCTCCAACACCCCATTCCAACGCTTTTGGCTACCAAGGGTTTTAAAGTAGACGCCCATTCCTTTTTTAAGGTGCAACACGTCCGCTTCAGATACTTCTGCACGCACAGTCATGGTGGCCAAATCGGCAATGGTTAAGATGGTGGGCGTTGACTGGTTAGCGTTGAGGGTTTGGCCTTTTTTCGCACTTACAGAAACCACTGTTCCGCTTACAGGTGCGTAAATGCGCGTGTATTGGAGGTTGGCTTCTTCAGCGCGCAAGGTGGACTCGTTTTGCTCAATCTGCGCTTCAAGCATCTTCACTTGCGCTTTGGCCGAAGTGTAACTTAGTTCGGCGTTTTGCAAACTCTCCAAGGTTGCTACGTTTTGCGCGTGCAAGCGCTGTTGCCGTTCATAGACGATTTTAGCAAGAGCGGCTTGGGCTTTTCTGTCTTCCATTTGGGCTTTTTGGTACTTTAATTGAGCCCTTGTGCCGTCCACTTTGGCTTCGTACACGGTCGCATCGATGGTGGCTAAAAGCTGTCCTTCCTCCACCTTATCGCCCACCTCAACCAAAATCTCCATCACTTGACCCGAAACCTGCGCGCCCACATCAACCGTCTCATGAGGCTCCACGGATCCCGTCGCTGTGACAACATCTTCAATGTCATCCACGAACGCCTTTACATGTACAAGTGCGGGTGCAGGGTTTTGTCCTTTTTGGTACTGTAAATACCCCACATATCCTCCTCCGCCCATAAGACCCAACAGAACAAACAATACAACCAACCGTTTCATTTTTTTTCATCACCTTTACATGTAAAGTCTTTAAACGCACTAACCCAGTACCTTCATTTTGTATAGCATTATGAAGGCATTAGGTTAATGGTTTTTTAATAAGCCAAAAAAGGGAAAACCCCTCCTTTGGTTATTTTCTACGTTTATTTTTGCGTTCGCGCTTAAAGCGTTCGATATAGAGCATCACGCCCGTGATAAAAAAGAGAGGCATGAGCAAGCTGGCTATAAACATCAATGCGCGAACAACCTCTCCAAAATACTCCCCGCTGTGCAAAGGAAGCATGCTGCGCATCAAACGCACATTGAGCGGTCTCTCTTCGTAGCGGTCATGGTTGAGGAGTTGCCATGTAGTTACATCCAAATCCAACTGGCTCCTTGCTCTAGAGTGAGCAGGGTTAACATCTAAGTAACTAAAACTATACACACTCCCTGAGGCTGGAATGCGCAAAGAGGCACTTTCGTAGCAACGGCCCAAAAAGGCTTCAAAAAGTGTCCAAGCTTGGGCAACAGGTGCATAAGAAACCTCTTGTGCTTGTGACGCATTGGCCCCGCGTCCTTGTCCACGCCCACGAGCTTCTTGTGTCTGTGGAGTCTGTTTTGACTCTTGTGGCGCAACTTGGCGCTGCATTTGGCGTACGGGTGCAGGGACACCGCTGATGCTATGAAGACCCGCACGGTACCAGTCGTACGACCAATACAGTCCCGTCAACACGGCCAACACATATAAAAGGGTTACCCACATACCAACGGCTGAATGCATACTGTAGAGCAAGTAACGCCCTTTGCTTTTAACGCTAAAAGTGAGCGATTTTCCAAAGCTTCGCCTAATGCGCGGCCAGTAAAGGTAAATGCCCGACACCACAAGCACAAGCAAGATGACAGAAGAAGCCCCTACAATCTGCTTGCCCACCTCCCCATAAGTAAGCCGACGGTGCAAGTCTTGCATAAACACAAAAAAGGCGCGGCCTTGAATCTGCGGCAATATTTCCCCCGTATAGGGGTTGATGTAATGGGTCACTCCGCGTCTAGCACTAGGCCCCTCTCCAGGCACTGTGACACTCATGGAGGCCTTTGGGTCACTGGAAAGCGCCACTGCACTAATGGGCTTTTTAAGCTCCTCTTGTACTTGCGCCAAGAGAAGGTCAAGGGGGAGTTTTTTGCCGTGTTTAGGAACCGCAACAGTAAAAGTACTTTTATTGATAGCCTGCAAAATCTCTTTTTCGTACGTCAATGCCGCACCACTGACTCCCACAATAGTAAGCACCAAGCCTGCCCCAAGACCAAGAATCCAATGTGCCTTAAACCACAACCTACTAAACATGGCCGCCCCCCAACGCTATTGTTTTGCGCAATCATCAGTGGTATTTCCCCAGCCGATGCCTTTTTCCACTGAAAAATTTAAGCTCATGGCGTAAGTTGTTTGGTCGTACGCGACACCATCAACCTCGCCCTTGCTTTCGTCCACATGACGCACTTGGGCTAGATACTCACCCTTCCACGGGGTTTTAAAGGTCACTTTTCCCGCATCATCACTGCGCAAGGCGATGCTCCATTTTGGTGGGCCCCATAGGGTCACAGAGGCTCTTGGAAGCGGCTCTCCTTCTAGCATAAGAGTAAATTCATTGCTATGTGGCGCCACTGGCACAAGGTCTAAAGGTAGGAGTGCTTTATTCTCACTGCGCCCTGCTCTTCCCATGTAGAGGGTTCGGCCAACAGTATCAGCAAGGCGGCTTTTGCGTGGCGCGATAGGCTCCACCACGGCGACATCTCCCGCGTGCTTGGTTTGGATAAAAATATGGTCATATTCCCGTGAAGCTTCCGTTCCAACGCCTTGGGGTAATACGGTTTTTGCTTTGATGTTATCCAGACGCTTGCCTGTTAACTCTTTAGAGTCTTTGTCCCAGTCTCCAAAAAATACCTTGGTAGCATCCCCCTCTTTTTCCACCCAAAGGGCATGGGCCATAAGAGAACTTAAGCTCAACGATGCAACACACACAGCGCTTAGTAATTTTTTCATAATGTTCCTTTTTGTGATTTTTAATCTGCGGATTGTAAAACACTTATCTTAACAATCTGATAATGATAAATGTAATCTTTATGTTTAAAAGCTTTACATGTAAGGATTTTTCCTTACATGTAAAGAAAGGGTTAGAAAGTAGCGTTAACGCTTACCCAAAATTCACGGGATTTTGCCTTGAGGTTATAATCATCGTTATAGCTCGCATTGTAACCGCCCGACCCATCATCCGTAAAAGATGTTTGGTATGTTGTAAAATCTTTATCAAGCAGGTTATTGACACGCGCATTGATAGTGATATTTTTCCGAGGCTTATAAGAAGCGCCCAAATGCAGCACATGGTAATCTTCCCAGTACAATGCTTTATCTTCAACCGTATCCCAATTTCTATAGCGCTCTTTTTCGCCAGAAAGGGTTAGGAATGTATTCCACTTTTTGTTAACTTCCCAATCAATGGTTGCGTTATACATGTGTTTTGGAGTGTTGTTAAGCGGCCTGCCATCTTGTGCGCCACCATCTTGCTCACTGTCAGTGTAGGTATAATTTGCTTTTACTGATAGATTTTCAAGAATGTAATAACGTCCCGCAATTTCAATCCCTCTTGTCATAGCCTTATCAAGGTTATAGTTTTGCGTCCATCTTGTATAGCCCAAATCTGCCCAATCTCCCACATTGTCATTATAAATATATTCTCCACTAGCAATCTTATCTTTAAAATCGTTATGAAAAAATGTAATGTTAAAGTTGTGACGCTCTGGATGTGAGTAGTACACTGCAATTTCTTTACTAATGCTTTTTTCTGGTTTTAAATCTGGATTGCCGATCCATGGACCCGTCCCTTGTCCTCCAAACCCACGAATTCCGGGGTACAAAAGATCTGTTTTTGGCGCCTTGTAGCCTGTGGCCACGCCGCCCTTAATTGTCCAGTCAGTATTGATGTGATACACCCCATAAATCCTTGGGCTCACATTGCCGCCAAATTTATCATGGTTATCGTAGCGCACCCCACCTGTCAAGGTAAAGGCATCGGTTATCATGTAGTTATCTTCAAGAAAGAGTGCCCACTGCTTATGAGGCTGCACTTTATCGTACCCTGAACCACTAAGAGCAAACACTCCATCCTCATGCTCTGCATCGATATATTGGCCACCCACGACAACAAGATGGTCACCAAGAGGAATATCCATTTTGGCATCAAAGGTGAGTTGTCTTGTTTCCATAATTCTGCGTTCTCTTGGCAAAAAGGCTTCAAGTTCTGCTTGTTGTGCAGGCGTAAGATCTGCTCTATCAGCATTAGCACAATTCGCTGCTCCACCGCCAGCAACGCACGCTGCATCCCAAAGACCCTGAAGAGATTTACGCTCATCTACACTAAAAGGCATGGCTCTCCCAAGATTCGCCGTTTTTATATAAGAAACACCAATGTCGGTTTTACCAAAATTCCAATGGCCAACGTGACTTAACGCCATTTGGTCTCTTTCAAAACGCTGATCTTCAAAATACCCAACTCTTGGCATCACCCGCCTAACGGTAGCACCTGGGGTCATATCAGGATTATAAGAGGTGACATTTCCAGACCTCCAAAGAGAATCGATCCCATCTATTGTTCCTAGTTGATTTTCACTATTATCGTACTTTTGTCGTGAAATATCATAATCAAGAATTACCTCCTGATTGTCCGTTGGCAACCAAGAGAGTTTGGCACCTGCGCTCCAATTTTGATTATCGACGGTTCTTCCACCACTGCCAAACCCAAGAGTTCGCTCATGCACCACACCAGCAGGGTCTGTCACGGGCGCATAACGAGGATTTGAGGCATCTTTTTTATACAAACTTCCTCGAAGCGCTAAGCCTAATTTGTTTTCAATAAGTGGACCCATCACGACAATGTCTGTGGTGCGGTCATCGCCAAAGTCTTTGTTTTCTTGAAAAGTTTGACCAAAAGTAATAGAGCCAACCCATTCATCGGTTATTTTTTTAGTAATAATATTAATCACCCCGCCCATAGCGTCACTTCCATAGAGCGTTGCCATAGGGCCACGGATAACTTCAATGCGCTCTACCATATCAAGAGGTGGAATGTGGTTTTGTTGGTTACCGCCAAAGCTATTGGGATAAATGTCGCCCACATTATTTTGACGCCTTCCGTCAATCAATACAAGAGTATAATCTCCGCCCATCCCTCGAATACTAATACTCCCTTGGCCTGTTTTATCTCGCGTTTCGCCAAGATCAATCCCCTCTATTTCACGTACTGCATCAAGAAGGTTGGTGTAAGGTTTTTTCTCCAACTCTTCCTTGGTAATAACAGAGATGCTCGCGGGTGCGTCGGTGATTTTTTGCTCGAATCCTGCCGCACTCGTGACAGTGACTTCAGAGAGTGTCACCGCTATCTCATCTGCCAACAAGGGATGTCCCAAGATTGCAACAGCTGCTGCCACTGCAATGGCATGCTTTTTTTGAACCATAGCCTAACTCCTTTAAATGGTAAAATTTTCTGGCTGGCTACTGGCGGTAAAAGCGATGGCTGGCTAAGTAACAATTGAAAATGAATCTCGAAATAGTAGTTAATGTTTACTTAATGTTTAATTATATTGAGTATGATTATCGTTTATTAATAAAATGGAGTAGGACTTTCAGAGGAAGATATGGGAAAAATAACCCCTACCTTGAAGGGGGCCACTCCTGTGACCCTAAGCGCTAATTTAGTCGAAAACCGATAGGAAGAATGACAGTAGAAGTTGATTTTGGCTTGGGGAAATCCGCTTTAGCGACACGCTCTACGGATCTAAGTGCTGCTGTGTCTAGTGTTTTGTGTCCTGAGCTTTTTGAGACAAAATACTCTTTAAGCTTGCCTTTTTTGTCAATCACCAACGTCATCTCCACAACACCTGTTTGTCCCATGCGCCTCGCAATGTTAGGATACACCAAGTTACGCAAAACCATGTCCCGAATAATCGTAAAATTTGTCTGTACAAACTGCGCAGAAGCTGCGGCAAGCAAAGCTTGCTTATTGGCCACAGCAGAAGGTGGTGGGCCGGAAGATTGGGCCACTTGGGTGGCTGTGGACTCCTCGTGAAAAACCTCCTCAGGCACAACCTCCGCCACCTCCTTTACTGCCTCAACAGGCGCTACAGGTGCTTTTTCGACCACGCGGGGCTTCTCAATGGGTTTTGGCTTTGGTAGCTCCTTTTTTATGGGCTTGGGTTTCACAACAGGTTTGGGAGCCTCTTGTTTAATGATGGGTTTGGGTGGAGGCGGGGGTGGTGGAGGCGTGAATTCTTGCACCACAGGAGCAGGTTGTTTATATTCAACCATGTTAATTTGCATGCTGACAATTTCATTACCCGAGGTGCTCATTTTAATAGGATTGCTTTGTGCCAAAATCAAATACCCCACAAACACCATTCCGTGCAACGCAAACGATGCCATAAAGCTTTTGCGTTCTAAACGTTTTGTCATCTGTTTCCCCTTGATTATTTTGTCAAAATGAGTTTGTTGTCTTTGGTGATGCGCAATACATAGACACTTCCCTCATGGGCAATTTTCACCACACAGTGCTCGCCAAAGAGTATTTTTGAGTCTATTTTCTTAGACACAGTGGTTTCCTTTTTCATTTTTTAACCACCATGGAGATTTTGTCGATGCTGTTTTGCTTTAACAAATCAATCACATAGATAAAATCTTCATAAAACGCCTGCTTGTCAGACATGATGGTGATGGTGTCTTCCTTGGAAAATGTCTCTATTTTTTGCACCAATGCATCCCGAGAAATAGGAGCATCATCCAAAAAAAACTCTTTTTGAGCATTAATGGCAATCGTGCGTTTCACGTGGTCTATCTCCTCCATAGTAGAGGCTTGCGGGAGGTTTATGTCAATTTTTCCCAAGGCGATAAAGTTCGAAATCACAAACACAATCGCCAACAGCACTAACAGCACATCGATGAACGGAATAACGTTCATCGCATCTTGACGTTTAAGCGACCTCATCTTCCCATTTTCCAATCAATGTGTCGGCTTTGCGCAGGTACATGTTGTACACCATGGTCGTAGGAATAGCCACAAGCAAGCCCACCGCGGTCACTTTTAACGCCATTGAAAGCCCCACCACAATGACCCCAGGGTCAATGGAAGACTGGGTTCCCATGTCATAAAAGACAATCATAATCCCTGCAACTGTCCCCAAAAGCCCCACATAAGGCGCGTTAGAGCCGATGATAGAAAGGGCGGCCAGGTTGTTGGTCAAGTGTGTTTCGGCCTCATTTTTTGTTTTAAATTGGCGGAGATTGATTTTGCGGTAGTAAAAAAAACGCTCAATTGCAAAACTCAAAGAAACAAGGCTCATCAAGAGCAACAAAGCTAAAATAGCCCATTCAACATAGTCTTTTAACACTTCCATGTATGTCCTTAAAGGTATGATAATCACTATCATTATTTAAACGGAATGTTAACACAGGCAAACTTTACGAACTCTTAACACTCTAAAAATTTAACATTCAACTCAGACAACCGCCCATCAATAGGGCATTTGAGGATAAAGAAAATCGTAATCATCACTACAGTTCGCAACAGCCTGTACGCGTGAAAAAGGAGAATAAAATTAATCTTAAAAAAATTTTTGAAATAATAATGTCATATTTTCTTTATTTTTAACGCCATTCGTGCTACACTTTCACCTTAAAACTTCTACACTTTAGTTCATAAAGAGTAATGATGAAACCCTATTCTATTTATCCTGACCAATTCTTCTCCACATTCAAGAAAATCATCAGCAAACTGGGTTTCATTAAAAATTCAAAACGCCATGAAGGGTTGTTGCGCGAATACAAAGAAGCCATCGACCGAAGCGCTATCGTCTCCAAAACCGACCCAAAGGGCACCATCACCTACGTCAACGATGCTTTTTGCACCATCAGCCAATACAGCGCCCAAGAACTTCTGGGAAAACCCCACAACATCATCCGCCATCCCGACATGCCCGCCCTTGCTTTTGAAGAGATGTGGCACACCATCACGTCCAAACGCCCTTGGGGTGGCGTGGTTAAAAATCGCAAAAAAGACGGCACGGCTTATTACGTCAAAAGCCTCATCAACCCCATCCTTAACGAGCACGGAGAAATCGAAGAGTTCATCGCCATCCGTCACGATGTTACCGAGTTAGAAATGTACCGCCAAGACTTAGAAACACGCCTTCAAGAAAGCGTCGATGAAATCGTTCAAACCCAAAGGGAGATTCTCTACACCGTGGGTGCCATCGGCGAAAAACGCAGCAAAGAAACGGGCTTACATGTAAAGCGTGTAGCCCATTATTCTTACGTGCTTGCTAAGCTCTATGGGCTTGATGAAAAGCAAGCGCAACTGCTTAGGGAAGCCAGCCCCATGCACGACATCGGGAAAGTTGGCATTCCCGATTCTGTGCTTCTCAAACCCGGTCCACTGGATGATGAAGAATGGGCGATTATCAAAACGCATCCCACATTGGGATACGAAATGCTCAAACACTCCAACCGTGAAATCCTCCAAGCCGCCGCCATTATCGCCCACGAACACCATGAGCGCTGGGATGGCAAAGGCTACCCGCGCGGTCTTAAAGATGAGGAAATCCACATTTTTGGGCGCATTACAGCCATCGCGGACGTGTACGACGCACTAGGGCACGATCGTGTGTATAAAAAAGCTTGGTCTTTGGCACAGATTCAAGAGCTTTTTCACGAGGAAAAAGGGCGCGGGTTTGACCCTGTTTTGTCCGAACTTTTCCTTACCCACATCCACCAATTTGAAACCATCAAATCCAACCTTTCCCCCTCTTTTTTTTAATTTTTTACCGCCATTTTAAGCGCCCTTTTAGAGCCAAATCGCTAAGGTTATAGCCCAAGGAGTCCCCATGAAATCCCCTTCTGTTTTAGTGTTAATGGACTTTTCGCCCAAAAGTTTTGAAGCCCTGCCTCAAGCCCTCGTCTTAGCTGGCGGTAAGCCTGTGTACGTGCTTCATATCGTTGAAACCTCTTTCTTTTCTGCCAAAGTAAACATGGAGGCCATCACAAAAAACCTCCTAGGGCAACTGCTTTTAGCGTTTCCACATTTTCCAAAAGAGCACTTCATCTGCACTTCGGGTGCTTTCAACAAAGTCCTAAAAGAGCAGATTAGCGCGCTTAATGTAGCCCTCGTGGTCATGGGGCAAAATGGCGAAAAAGGCGCACTTGAAACTTTTTTCCTAGGCTCACACGTCAAATCCATCGTCAAGACCGCAGGGGTCCCAACCTTGTTGCTCAAATCCTACACGCCTGTACCCTACACCCATGTGCTCATCCCCTCAGACTTAAGCGCTGAGTCCAAAGAGCACATCGCACACATGGTCGCGCTGTTTCCAAAAGCGCGTTTTAGCGTTGTGTACATGTATACCGTTCCTTTTGAAAACCGCCTCAGCTTGTACGGCTTGAACCAAAACGAAGCAGAAACCTTTAAAATGGGATTTGAAAACGAAGAAGAAGACAGAGCAAAACTCTTTTTCAAACACCTCACGGATACGTACCCCAACATGCGTTGCATGGTACGCAACGAAAGCGTGAGCCCTGCGACGTTTGTCGAGCTTGCCGACACCCTAGAAGCAGATCTCATCGCCGTGCACACCACGGGCAATTTTAGTTTTTTAGCCTTTGACCTTTTGGAAATATGTGAGGACGATATTCTCATCCATCAAAAATGACCCAGACCATCGACTCTTTGCTCTTAGAGGAATTTGGGCACCACCAGTTTAGACCCAAACAACGCGAAGCCATTGAAGCCATCTTGGCCAAACGGGATGTGCTCATGGTGCTACCCACAGGCGGAGGAAAGTCCCTAGCCTTTCAGCTGCCCACTTTACTCATGGACGGCGTGACGCTCATCATCTCGCCCCTCATCGCCCTCATGCAAGACCAAGTGCGCGCCCTTCGCGCCAACGGATTAAACGCGGCTATGTTAAGTTCTGCCCAAAGCGCCGAAGAAAACGCCGCCACCATCGCCGCCATGCGTGAGCGCAAACTCTCTTTTGTCTATCTCTCGCCAGAACGCCTCAACACCACGTTCATGCAACACGTCCTCTCGTCCATCCTCATCAACTTTTTTGTCATCGACGAAGCCCACTGCATCAGCGAATGGGGACACGAATTTCGCGAAGATTACCGCGCTCTATCCTTGCTCAAAGCCCAGTTTCCTACCGTCCCCATCGCCGCGTTTACCGCCACAGCGACCCCTGAGGTCCAGCGGGACATCCTAGGGCAACTGCGCTTGCATAACCCCCTCGTACTCAAAGGTGACCTCTTCCGCTCCAACCTTTTCATTAGCGTCCAACCCCGCCTTCAAAAAGGGATCGATGCCCTCTTGGCTTTCTTGGCTCCTCGCGCCCATGAGAGTGGTATCATCTACGTTTCAAGCCGCAAACAAAGTGAAGCCTTAGCGGCCCAACTGCGTGCCAAAGGCTTCCGCGCGGGGTGTTACCACGCGGGCATGAGCAAAGAAGACAGAGAGCGTGCCTTTGAAGATTTTGTTTTTGAGCGCGTAAGCATCACGGTGGCGACTATCGCGTTTGGGATGGGAATCGACAAGAGCAACATCCGTTTTGTGGTGCACATGAGCTTGCCTAAAACCCTCGAAAACTACTACCAAGAGATTGGACGCGCGGGAAGAGACGGTGAGAAGGCCGAAGCATTGTTGCTTTATGGCGCCGAAGATGCCCTCTTGGCGCGCATGCGCATCGGAGAGGTTCAAGACACGGCACACCAACAGTTACTACACCAAAAACTAAACGCCATGGTACGGTTTGCTTCGACGCAAACCTGTCGCCACCAAGCCCTCGCACGGTATTTTTCCGACACCATCGACCCGTGTAATGACGCCTGTGACAACTGCAAAGCTGGCCCTGTGGAAGAGCGCGACATCACCACCCAAGCACGCCAATTTCTCTCGGCCATCGCGCGCACCCACCAGCGTTTTGGAAAAAGCTACCTCATCGACCTCGTGCGCGGCAGTGGCACCCAAAAAATCGCCCAAAACGGCCACGACACCTTAAACGTGTTTGGCATCGGAAAAGAGCACAGCAAAAAAGAGTGGCTTAGCATCGTTGAGCGTTTATTGGAAATGGAAACTTTGGGACTTGGGGAACATTTTGAACTCTTTTTAACCCACGAAGGCGCGCGCCTCTTAAAAGGTGAAACCACCCTAAGTATCGCCGCGCACCGCCTCACGCCACCCAAAAAAGAACGGGTTGCATCCTTACATGTAAAGGACGGATTGTTTGAACTTCTACGTCAAACACGCTCCATGATTGCCACGCAAAAAGGCATCCCTGCGTACCTTGTTTTTAGCGACAAAACCCTCCATGCCATGGCCGAAGCAAGACCTCAAACCAAAGCAGCGTTGCTAGAAGTCGGCGGCGTGGGAGAGAAAAAATGCGAAGCGTACGGGGAAGCGTTTTTGGGGGCTATTGGGTCTTACATGTAAGGCCTAAAATCGCCTCTTTGATGGTTTCAAAAAACGGCTCGACGATGGCGGGTGTGTCCATCGCAAGTACTTCTCCAAGAGGCACCCACGCGAGGGCTTGGTGCTCTAAAAGTTGCAGGTTTTCTCCCGTGTTTAAGGTGCATGCGTACAAATGTAAGGTCACTTCGCCGTGGTCATAGGGCCATATTTGTTTTCCCAAGTAAACCCGTGGGGTGATGAGCGCGCCAAGTTCTTCCATGATTTCGCGCACCACGCACGCTTCTAGGCTCTCATCAGGCTCTAGCTTTCCTCCAGGAAATTCCCATTTGTCGGCCAACGCTTTGCCTTTGGGGCGTTTGGCTAAAAGCACCTTGCCCTCTTCATCGTAAAGCACCGCGCCTACAGCTTCGATTTTGTGCATGGCTTTTCCTTAGGCTAAAATCTTTTTCACGCGTCCTACTGCGCCACCAACCAACCGCACTTTGATGCCATGAGGGTGTGTGGGGGAGTTGGTTAAGAGGCTTTGCACCACGCCTTCGGTGAGTGTTCCTGTGCGCTGGTGTTCTTTGAGCACAATCGCGACGCGGAGTCCTGCGCGGATTTCGCTCCTGCGGGTTCCTTCCATGCTTTTTTCCTTTTAGACTTCTTGCATAACCTTTGAGGGTCATGAAAGAAGTCTATTTTTGGTAAGATTATACCATGACGGTCCTCCAATAGCTCTGTGAGCGGATTTTTGAGGCCACAAAGCACTCAGGAAGAGTACTGGCCGAAAACCCTCGGAGATTTGCCAAGGATGGCAAATCGAGAATGAGCGAATAGGGCTATTGGAAGACCGTTACCCATGGAGGTTCCCATGCACGCTGCTCTTCTTTCCATTGCCCACCATGCCATCGAGGAGGTTTTTGACCCCGCTTGCGCTTTGGACACAAAAGCGTTAAAGGAACAATTTCCCGAACTTTTAACACCACGAGCGACGTTTGTGACACTCACCCTTAATGGAGAACTTCGAGGCTGTATTGGCACACTCGAAGCGAACCATCCTTTGTTGGATGACCTTATCGCCAACGCCAAAGCGGCGGCTTTTGAAGACCCGCGGTTTTACCCGTTGAGCCTTGCGGAGTTTGAAAAAACTGTCCTTGAAATCTCCCTACTCACCCCACCTGAAAAACTTTTTTATCACGGCATCGCCGACCTTAAAGCCCAAGTCGTCCCAGGGGAAGATGGCATCATCTTGCAACTTGGCCGCCACCGTGCAACCTTTTTGCCTCAAGTATGGGAACAATTACCTAGCTTTGCACAATTTTTTAGCCATTTGTGCCACAAAGCTGGCTTGGAAACTGACTGCCTCGCCTCTGGTCCTGACATCTACCGCTACCGTGTAGAGAAAATCCGATGATCATCTGCCCTTATTGTGCCCACGCGTGTCACCTTGAAGAGGGGCAAGTGGGACGTTGTGGGGTCAATCAAAACATCCAAAACACGCTAAAAACCTTAGTCTATGGCCATCCTGAAGCCTTACATGTTGACCCTGTGGAGAAAAAACCTCTTTACCATTTTTTGCCTGGCTCTTTGACCCTTTCTCTGGGCACCGCAGGGTGTAACTTCGTGTGCGATTTTTGCCAAAACTGGCAACTCTCTCAGGTTGTGCCCAAAACATTTGCGCGCACCCTTTCCCCCGAAGCCATCGTTGCGCTCGCCCAAGAAAAGGGCTGTGCGTCCATCAGTTACACCTACAATGAACCGACTATTTTCTTCCCCTACGCCAAAGACATCGGCCTGTGCGCTAGGGAGGCGGGGCTTAAAAACATTTGGGTGAGTAACGGTTTTTTCTCCCAAGAAACCCTGCGCGCCCTGCCCTTTTTTGTGGACGCCGCCAACATCGACCTCAAAGCCTTTAATCCTACCACCTACAAACGCCTTGGCGGGAGGCTAGAGGTGGTGTGCGACAACCTCATCGGCCTTAAAGACCTTGGGATTTGGACAGAAGTGACCACCTTGCTCATCCCTTCTCAAAACGACAGTGAGGAGGAAGTACGCGCCCTCGCACGGTTTATCGCTACCGAGCTTGGCGCGACTACACCATGGCATGTGAGCGCCTTTTTTCCCACCTACAAACAGACCGACCTACCACCCACCTCAGCCCAAAGTTTGCTTCGCGCCAAGGCCATTGGGCACGAAGAAGGTTTGGCAACTATTTACCTTGGCAATGTGGGGCTAGACAACCCTACCCACTGCCTTACATGTAAAGCCTTACTCATCGAACGAGACGGTTTTAAAAGCCGTATTTTAGGGCTAAAAGAGGGCAAATGCCTTACATGTAACCGCCCCCTAGAAGGAGTTTTTTTATGAGTTCACGCCCCTTGGCCGTTGCGGGAATGTTTTACCCCGAAGATGGCGAAGAAATCGCGCGTTTGGTCGCCCACGCCAAAAAACAAGCACCCGTCCTTGCCTCTCCTCCTCGCGCACTCATCGTGCCCCATGCGGGGTACATTTACAGCGGGATTACCGCGTCGTTGGCGTACGCCTCTTGTGCCACGCCCAAACGCGTCGTGGTCATCGGCCCAAGCCACCGCGTACGCCTCAATGGCGCGTCCGTGGCACAATACACGCACGTTCCAACCCCTTGCGGAGCCCTTGCTATCGACACAGCCTTTTGCGCTCATCTTCGAGAACACTTTGAGTGGCTTGGGTTTTTTCCAGCCGCCCATCACGAGCACTCTACGGAGGTGCAAATGCCGTTGCTAAAGTGCCTTTTCCCGCAAGCGAGTGTCGTGGAAATCGTCTATGGCACGCTTTCGCACGAAAACCTTGCAGGGCTTGTGCGCCTCTGCCTTGACGCGCCAGAAACCTTGGTGGTCATCAGTACGGATTTGAGCCATTTTTACCCGCTTGCGCAGGCAAAAGAGAAGGATAACGCGTGCATCGAGGCCATCAAAGCCTTACATGTAAAGGAATTGGAGGGGCACGAAGCGTGTGGCATCACGGGAGTGAAAGCCCTCGTGGAAGTCGCCGCGTCTTACCCGCTCACGCCCAACGTGCTAGAGTATCGCACCAGTTTTGAGCGCAGCGGGGATGCGAGCAGTGTCGTGGGGTATGTTTCGGTGACGTTTAACTAAATCTACTGCAAATGATGCCCACTGCTTACTCCAATAGCGCAACGGCATAATTGGCTTGTCCACGCACACCTTTATTTATCGGCGCTTGTGTCGGTTCTAGCTAAGCCGTCGCGTGGTATCTGCCATAAACCGCAGAATTTCAATACAACGCTTGTGTCGTCTAGACGAAAACCCAGAACTTTTACATGTAAAGGAGTAAGATTTCAATACAACGCTTGTGTCGGTTCTAGCTATCACAAGGGATTTTAAAGACGACTTCTTCCAATTTCAATACAACGCTTGTGTCGGTTCTAGAATCTAACTTTTTAGAGTTTGAAACTTTTTCAAAATATTTCAATACAACGCTTGTGTCGGTTCTAGATTACCAATAGAATTTATATAAGAAGTAATAAGAGTATTTCAATACAACGCTTGTGTCGGTTCTAGTTTACAAAAGAAAAAACCAACAACGTCCACACCACTATTTCAATACAACGCTTGTGTCGGTTCTAGGCACAAACATTCAAGAGTCACAGCATAAAATCGGCAATTTCAATACAACGCTTGTGTCGGTTCTAGTTTTGACGGGAAAAGTGAAGCTCCCCTTTGCAAAGTTATTTCAATACAACGCTTGTGTCGGTTCTAGTGGGAGCATGGGGAGGCATGTTTGATTGGTTTGGATTTCAATACAACGCTTGTGTCGGTTCTAGACCTTTTTGCAAAAGCAACCAAAGATGGGAGTATTTGATTTCAATACAACGCTTGTGTCGGTTCTAGGTCTTATTAAACAAATTCGTAAACTACCTTTTCAAAATTTCAATACAACGCTTGTGTCGGTTCTAG